>QLUI01000444.1 GCA_018725345.1 Bacillota bacterium
ATCCCTGGAATCCGGGAAGTGCCCGATCTGCGGGACATCCATTCGCTGGGACATCTATTGTGTTATGCACATTGCCTGGCTTAAAATTTGGCAAGCAGCTGGCAAACTAAAACCCGTTGGCGGGGGTTATTTTGAGCTTTTGGATACTGGGTAGATGTGGTGCTAACAGTTCCAGCTATGATGCTAACAGTTCCAGCTATGATGCTAAGAGAATGTGTAATATGTGTAACATGTGTAACATGTGTAACATGTGTAACGCTTAGCATCACATGTGTGAATACTTAGCATCACAAGTTGGCGGTTGATGGGCGAGGTGTGTTCTGATATAACATATCTGTCATATGCAACAAGATCGTATCTTTATATACGGTATCACACTTTTGATAGCAATGGGTAGACTTGACAAGTGCGACAAAATATGGTAGTATAAGTTGAATAGTAAAAAAGGAAAGGAGGTAGTATAATGGAAAAAGTCGTCAGGATCCCGGAGGGCCTTTATCGCAAGGCTAAGGTAAAGGCTGCCAGTGATGGTGTGTCGATGTCAAATGCAATAGACATGCTCTCAGGCGGCAAGCCACTGCCGGATGAGGTTGATGCATTCATCCCTAGCTGTGCGGTAGAGTTGGGCGTAAAGATGCCTAAAGACTCTCGCTGGATAAAGCAATTAGCTGAGGTATTGCCGCCTGGTCTTCGAGGTAAGTTGGAGCCTTATGCTCGAGTTCTGGAATGTGCTGAGGCAAGAGCTGAGCTGAAGAAGCTTGCCGATGAGCATCTCGATGAGGTTGTCGCTGAAGAGCATTTCGATGATGTCGTCTTTGATCGAGTTGATTAGTGATATTGTAAACTGTTGGATAGCTGCCATTGAAAAAAGATAGCTGCCCTTAAAAAGCAAAAGCCCCCATCGAACGGGGACTTCTGCCCGGCAGCACCGAAGGAGAAGGCTTCGATGTCCGTTTCTACTCTACAACAAAAAACGCTTCTTGACAAGCCCCTTACTCTGGGCGTCCCTCCCTGGCTTGACCCTTCTCCGTCTGCTGCTTTATCCCGTCTTGATGCTGCCCTCTATTTAAGCCGCTTCACCCCGATATCCCTGCCTGGCGGCGATCCTGAGAGCGGTGCACTACAAAAGGTTTCAACCCTGGTAAACGGGGGGATAGGCGAGGGCGGCTCGCTGAACAACACCGATATCCGGGGTGCCCATACCGCCAGAGAGCTCCCGTTGAAACCGGGAGCTCTTGGTTTATCTTTCTCTGGCGGGAGGGCGGATGGGATGGATGTATTAGGGGGTGGGGCTATCACCGATGCGGATTTAGCTTCGGAAACCCATTATAATGAGCACTATGACACTTCTTATCCTTATGATAAGTATGTTGACTCTTCTTCGGATGAGCCTTCTGGGTTGTCTTCGGCGGAGTTTTACGAGTCACTCTTGCCCGATTGCGCAAAGGTGTTTTCTGTCGGGGAATGTGAGAACTGTCATCGGTTTACAAAAGTGCATATGTGCGGCAAGGAATGGTGTCTTGATTGTGGGGAAAAAGATTCTTGGATTCACAATCGGCGGTTCTCTCGCTGGCTGGCAAAGGCCCAGCAAATGCGGGACATGGGTTATTATGTCATTGAGTGGCCGGTAGCTAGCCGTCATAAGCTTCACTCGAAGCAAGTAATGTCTGATATTGGCAAGCGTGTTAAGGGTGCGTTTCAAGCTCTTGGGTATGATCGAGGCCTGCGTCGATGGCACTTCTTTGGGGAATATACTGATA
>QLUI01000445.1 GCA_018725345.1 Bacillota bacterium
CATCGGTGACAGCACTGCTATGACAGGCAAATATGAAATTGTCGCGTCAGTCATATATCTCTCTAAGAAGTTTTAAGTGATTAAGTTTTAAGTGGGGCGGGGGGAACTTAAAACCTAAAACCTAAAACTTAACTCTTACGTACTCACATTCCCGACAACAACTTGACTGCTGGCTCTACCAGTGATAGGGGTATATTTACAAATATGCCGAACAGGGTAGATCCCAGTGCCAGTGTCATTATGGGAATGAGCATGCTAAGGGGGAGCTCATCCATCTGCACTTTCCCCTCATGCTTATCTCCGCCAAAATATATCAGGTTAATAACTCGCAGACTATATACCGCGGCCATAATGCTGCTCAGCAATATAACGATCACAAATATCCATTCGCCCGCCTCCATAGCCCCCAGGTAGAGGTAAAACTTGCTCACGAATCCGGCGGTCGGTGGGATTCCCACCATCGAGACTGCCGACAGGGTGAATGCGGTCGCAGTGAGAGGCATCTTACTGCCCAGACCACGGAAATCGTCTATGCTGCGAATCCCGGTCTGATAGATCACCGCCCCGGCGCAGAGAAAAAGACACCCTTTTGCCAGGGCATGGTTGAAGATGTGAAGTATGCCCCCCGTCATGCCCATCTCCACAGCTAATCCGATGCCCAGCACCACATAGCCGATGTGGGCCACACTCGAGTAAGCTAACATCCTTTTTATGTCTGTCTGGAATATGGCGCACAGAGAACCCATGAGCATGGCCGCTGCCGCCACCCATGTCAACGCCGATGCAACAGGTATCGGTCCGGTGACGAATTCGATCCCAAAGATAGTGAAGAGTACTCTGATGATAGAATAGGCGCCCACTTTTGTCACCAGAGTAGAAAGGGCAACTACCGGCGCCGGCGCGATGGAGTATGCGTCGGGCAGCCAAGTGTGCAAGGGGAAAAGGGCGGTCTTAATGCCAAAGCCGACCAGGAGAAAGGCCAGAGCGCCAAACACCACCCAGGAGTCATAAAAGGCGGGGAGTATGTCGGCAAGATCCGCCATGTTAAGTGTACCGGTGATGATGTAGAGGTAGCCGGTACCCAGAAGTATGAGACTGGTGCCAATTGACGCCAGTATCAGATAGCGGTAGCTGGCTATGAGCGAGCCCCGCTTTTCAGCTATAGGCACCAGGGCATATGCGGCTATGGAGAATATCTCCGTCAATACAAATAGGTTAAAAAGATCGCCGGTAACCACCGCTCCCAGCATGCCACCGATCAAGAGCAATATCAGGGTGTAGTAGGAAGTTATTTTTCCCCCGGGCAGCTCTCTCTCTATGTAGTTCTTGGAGTATATCACCGCAAGGAGGCTAACCAGGGATATGATGAGGCACATGAAAGCACTGAGCGGGTCCACTACTAACTCAATCCCCCAGGGGGGTTCCCAGCCTCCCACATGATACCGAATGGTACCCGATGTCAGTACGGAGCCGGCCAGTCTGAATGAGAAGAATAATGAGAGCAGTGCCGCTGCCACAGCTACCGGATAGCAAAGCCTTTCCCGCCATAGTCCCAGTAGCGGAATGAGGTACGCGCCGACAAATGGCGTCATGACCACCAGTATAATGGAATGGTCTATTACAGTCACAGGTCCATCAGTTTGTCTGAATCTAAAGTCCCATATTCTTTATATATCTTAATCGTTAGAACGAGGGCAAAACTGGTCAGCGCCAGGGCGACCACAATTCCGGTGAGCACCAGGGCATGGGGCAGTGG
>QLUI01000446.1 GCA_018725345.1 Bacillota bacterium
TTAAACTGCAGAATAGTTTTATTTCGGCATTAATCAGCGGCCGGTTCGGTATACATTTTAATTTGAGTTGCACGACCATAAAGAAGCAAGGTATCCCCCGGCAATAAAATATCATCACCACGTGGCGTATGGGTGACATTACCATTGCGTTTAATGGATAAAACAATAATGCCACAGTCATGCAATCGAGTTTCCTTTAATCTACGGTTTGCCAGCGGTGCATGCTGACTAATCGAAACAACTTCAGAAACAGTATATTCATCATAGTTAAATAAGGAATCTTCATTTAACTGACAAAAGCTGGAACTTCTCTCTAAATTTTTTTCCAGAAAAAATTCTAAAAAGGTAATAAACCTTGGATTACGCAAAAAAAGGAAAAGAAGAAAAAGAATACTGCCGAACAAGAGGATGTCTTTGACTCCCCCTAGTCCGGCATTTAAAATGCTCACAATGACTGAAATAACGAAAGCCAGTGCGACAGGACCGCTGATCATCAGCGCCATGGCAATTTTCCGCCTAACCGGATGCCTTGTAATCAGTTCCGATTCTGCCGTTGTATACCCGTTGGCAGCAATGATGGAAACAGCTTGAAACTGAGCCGTAACACGGTCCAAGCCGGTCAACTTAAACATAACTGTAGCAATCTCTATAATCAGAAAAATTAGCACAAAAATCAGAAACAACAATGCAATCTCTATCCCCATAGCAGCCGCCTCCCCTTATCCTGATTGCTGACACTTAAGCTTTGCTAAAACTATACCACAGGTGTTACAGAGCTACAAGATCCCTCTTCGCTTCATTAAAACTGTATTTGAGTTAATGAGAATCATAGAAGACAACTTTAGAAGTGTCGCCGCGGCATGTACTCCAAACCACACCGCAATGCCAAATACGATGCCTTTGAAGAAAAGGTATTTGCTGGTTACTATAATCAACCAGAAAGCAAAAAGACTACCTAAAAGACCGCTGAAAAACAACTTGCCTGCTTGCCCGACTACAGCCTCAAGAACAGTTTCGCGTCGATAACCGTACTTTTACCATAAATTTCCAAATACTAAAAAGAATCGAAAACTCGGGTTAGTTTCCATGAGAACTCTTAAATAGCAGTCAACCCAGACTGACTGGGCAGTTTAATCATCAGAAAAAGGCCACCCATGAGGATGGCCTTGCTTATTCAAAGGTGCCTAGTTTTATTGGTGCCGAAGACCGGGGTCGAACCGGTACGAGATTACTCTCGAGGGATTTTAAGTCCCTTGCGTCTGCCTGTTCCGCCACTCCGGCGTTTTAAAAAAATAAAATGGAGGCGACACCCGGATTTGAACCGGGGGATAAAGGATTTGCAGTCCTCTGCCTTACCACTTGGCTATGTCGCCCTGCTAGCCTTATTGCTAATTAATTCCAATAACTACAGCTTGACTAAGGAGCAAAACACGTCTCCCATGGTAATTGTTTATGGAGCGGAAGACGGGATTCGAACCCGCGACCCTCGCCTTGGCAAGGCGATGCTCTACCACTGAGCTACTCCCGCATGGTGCCGAGACCCAGAATTGAACTGGGGACACGCGGATTTTCAGTCCGCTGCTCTACCTACTGAGCTATCTCGGCGCTAAATATTATGGCGGAGCTGACGGGATTCGAACCCGCGGTCTCCTGCGTGACAGGCAGGCATGTTAGGCCTCTACACCACAGCTCCGAGTATTGACGCTTTTATAGTATACACAACAGGCTTTAAAAAGTCAACAGCCTAAAATTAACT
>QLUI01000447.1 GCA_018725345.1 Bacillota bacterium
AACAGTAATTGTCAGTCCAGGCGGCGCTCTCACCGCCTTGTGGAGAAACAACACCGGAATTAACAGGTGGGTAGTAGTGCGTCTGAATTCTGCATCGGGTGTATTTGTAACGGTACGGGCTCAGGGAACTTGGTTCTGGAACCATCTGTAACAACGGTCAGCAAAAAAGCAGCAGGAGGGAAATAAATGTTCTGGCGACTTTTAAAAAACGAAATCGGGCGAACACTTTTTCGGACAAAGGTTTTACTGGCGTTTTTGAGTTTAGTCGCCTTTGACGTATGGTCTGTGATGACAGTGGTAAATCCTAGCGCAAGCTTCCCGTTTATACTCCCCCTGCTGCTTTCTTTTATGATTGGCGATAGTTTAATCTGTGAACGGCATAATTCTTACTCTTGGCTGGTATTAACCCGCGGCCTTACTAAATTCCGCTATATAGCAATTAAAATGTTGGGTGGCGCAATTAACTGCTTTATTTTAGCGGGAGCTTTGGCAGTTATTTTTTCTTTGACCGGGGCAGTCATAAGAGGCGGAACGCTATGGCTGGGAAGCGAAGTAGTACAGTTCCACCCTGAACTGCTGCTCCATAGTCCTTTGCTTCATACCGCTGCCGTGTTTACTCTGGTTGTTTTAAGCTGCATAGCGATCCTTGGCCTGACTTTTGTCGCTTCCACTTACACCACCAGTCCTTATGCGGCGATGTCTTTGCCTGTATTAATTATCCTGGCACTGGCATTTTTCCTACCCGGTTCTTGGCAATGGCTGAGTCCATATGAGAGAATAATTTTTATGATAACTCATCAGCCGTGGGTTAATATGTTAAACATGACTGTTTATTGGTTTGTCTTCGGCTGTATTTTGTATAGCTGGGCAGTTATAAAATACCTGTTAACCGACGGCATATAGTGTCGTCCTCAAAGGAGTTGTAACAAAATGAAAGAATCAACTATAATAATATCTGACGACAGGAATCTCGTTCGGGCAAAAGAAACTTTTCATCCGTCTGCTACCCCGGTAGTCAGTTTAAAAATGGCCGGCAAGCGGTATGGTCAGAAATGGGTAGTTAGAGAGGCAAGTTTTGAACTTTATCCGGGACAGATCTTTGGACTTGTTGGACCAAACGGCGCTGGCAAAACAACCCTGCTTAAAATGATAACCGGATTAGTATCCCCAAGCAGCGGTACGGTTACCTTAGTAGGCCAGACCAACAGGAGGGAAAAAACAGAAACGCTACCCAGCATTGGTTTGGTTATTGAAAACCCTCCGGCCATTGATCATCTTTCAGGCCTGCGCAACCTGCAGCTTTTAGCTTCAATTAAAAACCGGGTCAGCACCACTGAGATAGCAAGTTCTTTAAGGCAGGTTGGCTTAAACCCGGAAGACAAGCGTCCAGTCAGGAAATACTCGTTGGGGATGAGGCAACGTCTAGCCCTGGCCCAAGCCATTATGGAAAAACCGGAGCTGCTGATTTTGGACGAGCCGACTAACGGCCTTGACCCGCAAGGAATAGCTGAGTTAAGAAATTCTATTTTGCAGTTTAAGAGAGAAGGTATTGCTGTTTTGCTGGCCAGTCACTTGTTGACGGAAGTTGAACGGATCTGTGACGAAATAGCCATTATTAAAAACGGCCATATAGTTCATCGTTTTAGCCAAAAAACCGGTAACGAATCCCAACAAATGCAAGCAGTAATTAAATTAACTACCCCTGAAGACGCTAAAACCGTAACTGACTGGGCCAAAAACGGAAAATGGGTAGTA
>QLUI01000448.1 GCA_018725345.1 Bacillota bacterium
TCTTGTTCATAATGCTTAAATCTTACCATAACTTTGCTAATTTGTCAAAATTCGAGCGAACCATGGGTTGTTATATACCCCTTTTGTCTTTTGTATGACTGTATGATTTGATCTCGCCATTCCAGTATTGGGACAGCTTTGGAACAAACTTTGAAATTGCCACCATATTTGCAAGGCTAGGCAATAGATATAGGACTACGTTTGCAGTTACAAACGAATACACGATTTCTGCACCAGTACGCTGCATCAAGTTTTCAACCTGATTTGTAATGAATACGTCTCTTTTGATTCGGGGGAAATGCTGATAAACGAGAACGGAATGATTACTTGAAAATGCAAAAACAAGCTCATTCCAATAGATATACTTTGATGAGTTTTTTCGCCCAATGGGTGTTGATTTGACCTCGATACCATTATCAGGGTCAAAGAATATGAGGTCAACGCCCTTAGTAAATTGCCAGAACGACTCGAAATATTCTGCCCTTTCTGCATTGGTATCCAATAGTAAGCCCGAATAGAATTTTGTTGAATGTAGCAAGTCTGTGTTGTTTATAGCAGAGACATTGCGTATCCTTTCTTGGATGACAAGTTCTTGGAGTTTATCGAATAGTACCGGATCAAATTTTCTCCATTGAGCAGGGTTGTCTAAATAGCCCGTATATTTGCCATCTGTTCTATTGTCATCTGGTGTCAGCATCCAGCATACAGATGTTGAAAGCTGGCCCAAACCGGTAAGCAACCTAATCAATCCATATTTTCGGTAATCGTTGACATCGCCAAAATATTGGTTCTTCATTGCTCAGAGAATCGTTGTTTCATAGGGTATATAACGCTCTGCGTCAGCCGCTTGCAGGGTGATATGCAGTTTAGCCCTTGGCGGCCACGTTACCTTGAAAGCATTTTAACAGTATCGACTTGATTTGAGGATCACTGTCTTTAGGCCGCCAAGTGGGAACAGAAACAGCTTTCGGAAGCAAGACCAGCCTTAATTTGGGAGCGCCCCTGCAAGTCGGTTGCACGCAGTTGTTAGGCAGTACTAAATTACCTCCAGTGATTCAGAGAGTATCATCTGCCTACTGGGATCATACTCTCTGAATGAAATGCTAATCTCATCGGTGTCATAGCGCTCATCATCTTCCCTTAGGAGTTTGCATACCAGCAATCGGACTACTTGGCAGTCATCATTGAACAGATCGCTTTCTACCCATACGTCTTCGCGTATTTTTAATACCTGTCAATTCATTGAGGTCATAGATAGAATCGAAATGTTTTCGTATTGCGGCATCTAAGTTATTGATGAAAAATCTATCTGATTCACTGACTGTTATTTCATTGCGTCTGATCTTCCCTCTCAATTGCCCAGTAGTAAGGCCATAACGCTGATAAATGTTGAGATACTCAGAAATTACTTTCTCTTTATCCCACTGAATTGTACTGTGCTCAGCTTGGCCTAAGATATCTCTGAGCTTGCGTATACCGCCAATCCAATTTTTAATATAGACTGCCAGAGTGTTGTATGCCTCTCCTTCTCTGTTCTTCCACTTGCCACGCTTTCGCAACCATTCCTCTGTGGGAAAACGTCCGTCCGGCATTTGTTGGGCAAAATGTTGGCAATATTCGATTAACTCATCTGCGTTAGACCAGTGTGTTGATGGAATAACCGTATCATAAGATTTCGTAAAAATAAAGTAACTACTCAGGTACCCTTATATGATTGGTAAGTTGACTACAGTCTACCACATGTGATCTAAACGG
>QLUI01000449.1 GCA_018725345.1 Bacillota bacterium
GCAGTTTACCAAGTAGTTCTGCTACTTTATCATTTCCGCCCACTATTTCACCAACTAGTTTAGCAGGCGGTTCATCAACTACTTCTCGCAGTTGTTCAACTCGTCCCACTTGTTCTTCAATTACTGTTAGTAGTTCATTAGCCACTCCCAGTATCTCACCAACTAGCTCAAGGGGTGGTTCATCAACTCCTACTAATACTTCCTCAACTACCGGAAGCAGGTCGCCTACTACATCAAGTGCTTCAGCAAGCACTCCTTTCATTGCGCCAGCTAGTTCATCTCGTGGTGGAGCAACCCTAAGTCTCCATCCCTCCTGAATTAGAGCTGGGTCTTCAATTATTGGGTTCCATTCCATTAGTTGACTAATTGAGACCCCATACTTTCTTGCGATGGCACCTAAAGTATCCCCCTTAACTACTGCATGATGCTTCACATCTATAGTTGCAGCAACCCTAAGTTTCCATCCCACGTGAATTAGATCCGGGTCTTCAATTAGTGGGTTCCATTCCATTAGTTGACTAATTGTGACTCCATACTTTATTGCTATGGCACCTAAGGTATCCCCCTTAACTGCTGTATGATGCCTCACATCTATAAGTGGAGCAACTCTAAGTTTCCATCCCACATGAATTACATCCGGGTCTTTAATTATTGGGTTCCACTCCATTAGTTGACTAATTGTGACTCCATATTTGATTGCTATCGCACCTAAAGTATCTCCCCAAACTACTGTATGATATTCTACACCTACTACTGGAGGTGGTGGCGGTTCACCTGGTGGTTCAATAACTGGTTCAATTAGTTGTAGTTCATCATGCAGGTCTTCAGGAATACGGTCCTTAAGTACTTTGAAAGCGACTCCTAAACCTACACCTACACCAAGTGCTCCAGCTATTTCTTGAACTACGTGCCTAACTAGTATTTTAGGTTTAGTTAGATCTGGTAGTGCACCCGGTTTAAATAACGGTTTAGCAAATTTAACTAGTTTATATACTTTTAGTCCCACATATACTACCCCTATTGCTGCTACTAAAGGGAGGGGATTTAGTAATATATTTACACCCCTTCCCTGAAGTTGAGGAATACAGGTATTGAGGGAAGCTTCGCTTAAAGGATTTCCTTTAAGGTTAATCCAGTCCCCTTCAGAAAGCCCCTCGTTACCCACAAGAGGGGAGATGTCGGTTATCTGGTTGTCAGCAAGCCCGATCCAGGCCAGGTTGGTAAGATCAGCAAGAGGGGAGATGTCGGTTATCTGGTTGCCACTAAGACAAAGCCATACCAGGTTAACGGCATATTCCAGTCCGGTAAGGTCTGCGATGCCTCTACCTGAGGCGTCAAGCCTGGTGAGCGTTTCAAGGTCAGAGCGGTAAATGTATTCATCAGGCGTTACTCCTAGTGCCTCACGAATGGCTGCCTCAAGGTTGGAGTCGGGGAGGGTTACTACTTCATTGATAGGGTCGGCTGTTACTTCAACCTTTTCTGGGGTCTCGTTCTTGATAATCTGCGCAATGGTTTCTACTATGGGAGGAGTTATATACATAACAACGCCTGGCAATTCTAACCGATAAGAGCTGTGATTGTCAATTTGAACTGTAGATTTATCCTCATCAGCCGATGCCGGAATGCTCCCTATGCACGCCGCTACGGGAGCCGGCACCATCCAGGTGCTCCCGCTGAAGACCAGCAGGGCTGACATAAAGACGGCGAAGATGTTCAGGGTGCGTTTCTTTTTCATGGTTTCCTCC
>QLUI01000045.1 GCA_018725345.1 Bacillota bacterium
GCGATATTCAGTCAGGAATTCAGCTTAGCCGCATGCTTCGCTCTCATAAATACGGTTTGATACACGCACATGGTTTTAAAGTGGCCCTTCTCTCTCGGCCGGTGGCTCGTTACTGCAAAGTGCCTTGCTTAGTCACAATTCACGGTGACCTGGCTCATGGCGGAACGGCTAAATATAGGCTGGTTTACCGCAAAGCTGAGCGCGTCATGTCAGGTTTGGCAAAGGGATATGTCACCGTTTCAGACTGGTTTGCGGACTGACCGGGAAAAAGTGTGGAGTTTATTCCAGGAAGTATTTGAAAAAGCAGATGTGGTGCTGGTGGAGTGGGGCGATTTTTCCAGGCTTGACGAATACCGACCACTAATGGCTGCCGCTCCGGTTTTAGCCAGAGAGCAAGAAATTTTTCAAGATCTTTCCTGGTTTTTGGAGAGAGTATTTGCTCGGTTGTCACCCGCCGACATTTTACTGTTGGTTTCTCCGGTGTCTCCGGCGGGAGATAGGGGTCGCTTTGGTTACATGGTGGCGATTGGCGACCCATTTCCTGCGGGAGCTCTGTTATCCTCTGCTACCACCCGACGTCCGGGCCTCGTAGCCATTACCGATATTGCGCCAACCATCTTGGCTCAGCAAGGCTTGATTAAACCGATAGCAATGCTCGGGATGCCTGTAAGTGTTAGCGGCTACGGCGGTCCGCCTGCGCTACTAGAGATGCAGAACGAAGTTGGCAGAATTTTTCAACTGCGTGTTCCTTTTTAGTATTTGTATAAGCAGGATTTCGAGCTTAGAATGGGAATATAGTGTGTTGTCCATTTTTTGGATTGACTGAAAGTTGTAGAAGGAGGAAAAATATTGCCAAATTATATGCGTAGTCGCCTAGCAAACGGGATAAATCTTTTCATTCATCCCACAGTTAAATTTAAAACTATTCTTGTTCAACTTATATTTCATAGGGCTCTGCGCGAGGATGATGTGACTGAAAGCTCATTGTTGCCTTCGGTGCTCCAGCGGGGCAGTGTAAATTATCCGAATCGGATGGCTATTGCGCACAGGTTAGAAGAGCTGTACGGAACAGACTTGATCTCAGGTGTGACTAAAAAGGGAGAACGGCAGATGGTGACGTTTGCCCTTGACTTAGTACACGACCAATATTTGCCTGGCGAGAGCAGCTTATTGAAAAAATCACTGGAAGTCCTAAGTGACGTGGTGACAAATCCTGTGCTTGACGGAGAGAGTTTTAAAGAAGATTATGTCACTCAAGAAAAAGAACAACATGAAAAGCTGATTAAGGGCTTGATTAATGATAAAATCGCCTATTCTGTGGAGCGCTGTTTACAGCACATGTGTGAGAACGAGCCTTTTGGCGTTTTTAAGTACGGGAGTGTGGAGCGGCTTAAAGCCATCGACGGAGCGAAGCTGTATCGATATTACCGCCATTTTTTAAGAGAAAGCCGGGCTGACTTGCATATTAGCGGTGATCTAGATGCTGCAGAAGTTTCAGCCTTGGCCCAGCAAGTATTCGGTTTCGAGCGAGGCGTGGAAGAAGCTTTAGCTGCCACTACAGTGCAGAAAAACATAGGTGATGTGCGATATGTGAAAGAGGAGCTGGATGTGAGTCAGGGTAAACTGGTGCTGGGATACAGAACTGGAGTGACCTACGCTGATGACGATTATTTTCCTCTTCTGGTCTACAACGGTATTCTCGGCAGTTTCCCTCACTCTAAACTATTTCAAAATGTGCGGGAGAAGGCGAGCTTGGCTTACTATACATATTCCCGTCTGGAGAAGCATAAAGGCTTAATGCTTATTTCTTCCGGTATTGAAGTGGATAATTATGAAAGGGCACTGGAAATTATTCACCGACAGTTATCAGATATGACTCGAGGTGACTTTACAAAGGAAGATTTGGAAAACACCAGAAGCGGTCTGAGAAACCAATTCCTTGTGGAGGAAGATAGCCAGAGTTTAGTAGTTAATCGTGTGCTGGATGACATGCTGGTAGGACGGGAAGAAAACACGACGGAGCTGTTAAAACGCTTGGATGCGGTGAGCAGAGAAGATGTAGCACGGGTTTCAGCTAATGTTTGCTTGGACACAGTCTACTTCCTAACAAAAAAGGGAGGCGCTTAAAATGGTGCGATTGCTAGAGAATCAACTGTTAAAGGAAAAAGTGTATATGCGGCAGATCGCGCCTGGTCTGGAAGTCTTTGTCTTGCCGAAAAAAGGCTATGTGAAAAAATATGTTACCTATGCCGCTAACTTCGGTTCCATAGACTCGCGTTTTATTGTGGAAGGAGAAGATAAAGAGTTAAGTGTGCCGGATGGCGTAGCCCATTTTCTGGAGCATAAACTTTTTGAAGATGAGGAAGGTAACGTCTTTGATCGTTTTGCCAGGCTTGGGGCATCAAGCAACGCGTTTACTAATTTTAATAATACAGCATACCTTTTTTCGTGTACGGATTACTTCACAGAATGCTTGGATCTTTTGATGGACTTTGTGCAGACGCCTTATTTTACCTTAGAAAGCGTAGAAAAAGAAAAAGGGATTATTGAACAGGAAATCAGGATGTATGAGGATAATGCGCAATGGCGGATCTTTTTTAACCTGCTGGCGGCGATGTATAAGGAGCATCCGGTTCGTGTAGATATTGCCGGGACAGTTGAAAGTATACGTCAAATCGACAAAGATGTTCTCTATAAGTGCTACCGCACATTTTACCATCCCAGCAATATGGCGCTGTTTGTGGTAGGGGATGTGGACCCTGGGCGGGTGATGGCTCAAGTCGAAGCCAATATCAGCAAGCGTAATTATAAAGAGTTAGGTGAAATTAAGCGAATTTACCCCAGTGAGCCGGCTGAACTTGGTCAGGATTTCGTCAGGCAGGAACTGGTGGTATCGCAGCCGCTGTTGAACTTAGGTTTTAAGGAAAGAGACCTTGGTTATCAGGGCGAGCGACTCTTCAAAAAGGAACTGACTACTAACTTGGTGCTAGACGTAGTGTTTGGCTCCAGTTCTAAGCTCTATAACGAACTCTATGAAGAAGGCCTAATTGACGACGAGTTCGATGCCGGTTATGTGGCAGAGAAAGATTACGGGCATACAATTCTGGGCGGTAAGACGGTTGACGCTGACCGTTTATTGGAACGGCTTACCGTGGGAATAAAAGTGGCTAAGAAGAATGGTATTTCAGCGGCGCAGTTTGAACATTATCGCCGCAAAGCAATGGGTGAGTTTCTAAAAAGTTTTAATTCCTTAGAGTTTATCACCAATAATTTTTTAGCGTATCATTTCCGTCAGATTAATTTTTTTACCTACCTTGACGTGCTTCAATCAGTGACACTGGCCGATGTAAACAGCCGGTTACACCAGCATCTTGTCGAGGATAGTATGGTAAGATCACTAATCTTGCCGAAAAATTCCTACAGTCATCCCGGTTGAGCGCAAAGCGTGCTACGCGTTAGGCGGTCTTTTGTTAAGTGGCTAATCAGGTGGCAAAGCAGGAATATTTTGTTTGCCGTTGAAATAAGGCGTAAACCTTATAAAAGGAGGTGCCTATATGGAAAAGCTAATCAAACTAGCTGAACTGGCAAGCTTGGACCGTAGCCAGGTGCGAGAGAATTTTAAAAATTATATGAACCCCGGACTATGTACATTGTTGGGCTTACTGGACTTAGATAAGCTCTATGTGAGAGCGGAAGGCGTTTATGTCTGGGATTCTGAGGGTAATCGCTACTTGGATTTTTTGGGCGGTTTCGGCTCACTGAACCTAGGGCATAACCACCCCCGCATTCTGGCTGCGCTAGAGCAAGTAAAAACCATGCCTAATCTCCTTCAGGCTTCAATGGGGATGTGTGCTAGCGCGCTGGCTCATAATTTGGCACAGATTGCGCCGGGGAAATTAAACAATACTTTCTTTTGCAACAGTGGCGCGGAAGCGGTGGAAGGGGCGATTAAGCTTGCGAGAATTTCCACCGGACGGACGCGGATTATTTCTTGTAATAGCGGTTTTCATGGCAAGACGCTAGGCTCACTATCTGTTACCGGACGCGAGAAATATCAAAAGGGCTTTGAACCATTGTTGCCTGATTGTAGTATGGTAAAATTTTGCGATTTGGAAGAACTGGAAGAACAGCTTAAAACAAAAGATGTGGCTGGTTTTATCGTGGAACCGATTCAAGGCGAAGGGGGTATTATCGTCCCTGAGCAGGGCTATCTGAAAGCGGTAGAGGTACTATGTCGTCGCTACGGTACGCTGTTGATTATGGATGAAATTCAAACCGGTCTGGGGCGGACAGGCAAAATGTTTGCGGTGGAGCATGATAATGTGGAGCCGGATATTCTTTGTCTCGCCAAATCACTGGGCGGAGGAATTATGCCAATTGGTGCAGTCATCACTACTCAGGAGATTTGGAATAAAGCCTACGGCGGCATCGAAAAATGCCTTTTGCATACTTCCACTTTTGGCGGCAACACTTGGGCGGCTGCGGCTGGCATTGCCACATTAGAAGTAATTTATGAGGAAGATTTGGCTGCGCGTGCTGCGGAGTCAGGCGACTACTTAATGAGCGGTCTGCGTTCACTACAAAAAAGATACCCAATCATTGCTGACGTTAGAGGGAGGGGCTTGCTGGTAGGCATTGAATTTGAGCAGCCCGCTAAAGGTGTATTAGCAAAGGTGGCCGGAGCAGTCAACAAGTTGAGTGCGGAATACCTAGGCGCCATGGTTGCAGGCGTTTTATTAAATCAATATAAAATTATCACTGCCTATACCTTAAATAATCCGAACGTGATCCGTTTCGAGCCACCGCTGATTGTGATAAAGGAACAGCTTGATGTGCTTTTGCAGGCATTGGATGAAATTTTTGAAAAGAACCGTTCTCTGCTGGGTTTCGGACTTAGTTCGAGCAAAACTATGCTAACAGGCCTTTTTGGCAAGAAAAAATAGCTTTTTGCTTAATATAGCTGCTTAAATTCCTGAGATTGTGGGAAAACTACTTCTCGGAAGGAGGCGGCTGATGAAATACCTTGGGATTAATGGCTGGGTTTCCATCTTTAGTACGTTTACGATTGACGAGGCTGAAACTGTGAAGGGGCTGCTGGAAGCATCCAAAGTTCCGGTGGCGTTAGACAGGGAAGCTCTGGCATCTAGCGGTTTAGACGAAGGTGAGGAAAACGAGGTGAGGCTTAAGGTACCCAAAGAGATGGTGCCTAAAGCAATTCAACTGCTTCAGACCCTTCAGTATGGTTTCGGAGATGAGTATTAAGGGGGGAAAGGTGATGGATTCCGGCAGATGGTTTTTTTTGATTCTCTTAATCGCTTTCATTGCCGTATCTTGGGGGATAAGGGTATTTCTCTCGCAACGGGCTGCCGAAAAAATTGTTAAACAAAACAGGGACGAAGCTAATAAATGATAGTCCCTGTAAAACCGGAAGTGCTATGTGATTTTAAAGGCACGTTCACAAATCTACACGCTGCGCTGCAGGTGGCACGCAAGCTTGGTGTCGGCAAACGTGTGGCCGTTGTCGTTCCTGGCACAGGTGAGCGCTATCTCACTACCGAATTTTTAAAACACTGAGGCGCCGACCAAGCGGCATTTGCCAGCATATCACAAAAGAAAGAAGCGGATTTCTCATATCGCTTCTTTCTTTGTAGTGTAGGAAATCAGCTCATTTTGGGAAGCTACGATCCTATGCAAGGGGGGACGCTCCGGAGGATTTCCCCTTGTTCTTTGCAGGGTCGCCTGGGTCGAAGACCAGACTGTTTCTTTTCTGCGCCGGCATGGCAAATTGACCCTGCCGTCGTCGGTATGATATGATTATATGGAGCAGGCTTTAGTGGAATATTTCCTGACGCAGGGAGGAAGAAAGAGATGTCAAAACTGGATAAAGCGTTTGTTAAGGAAATAACGTCACAGTCAGAAGATTATTCGCAGTGGTACCTAGACGTGGTTTTAAAGGCCCAGCTTATGGATTATTCCCCGGTAAAAGGCTGTATGGTGATTCGCCCTTACGGATTTGCTCTTTGGGAAAATATGCAGCAAAGGTTGGATAGGCGTATTAAGGACACAGGCCATAAAAATGCCTATTTTCCTCTATTTATACCGGAGAGTCTGTTGCAAAAAGAAGCAGATCATGTCGAAGGTTTTGCGCCGGAAGTGGCTTGGGTCACCCATGGAGGAAACGAGAAATTGACTGAACGATTAGTGGTGCGTCCCACATCTGAAACGATAATCTGTGAAATGTATAGTAGATGGATTCAGTCTTACCGCGATCTGCCGGTACTGATTAACCAGTGGTGCAACGTCGTGCGCTGGGAAAAGGTTACGCGACCGTTCTTGCGCACATCGGAATTTCTCTGGCAGGAAGGGCATACCGCTCATCGGAATGAAGAGGAAGCGGAAGAAGAAACGTTGAAGATGCTGGAAGTTTATCGTGACTTTGTCGAAAATGATTTGGCCATCCCTTTATTTGTCGGTCGTAAAACTGAAAATGAAAAGTTTGCAGGATCGCTGCGAACCTATTCAATTGAGGCGCTGATGAGCGACGGAAAAGCCCTGCAGGCAGGCACATCGCATAACTTGGGGACTCATTTCGCAAAAGTGTTTGAGATTACTTATCTTGACCGGGATGGGGAATTAAAATTCGTCTGGCAGACATCTTGGGGCGTCTCCACCCGGTTGATTGGTGCGATTATTATGGTACACGGTGATGACCGTGGCCTTGTGCTGCCGCCAAAAGTGGCACCTACCCAAGTAGTTTTAGTGCCTATTGCTCCCAAAAAAGTTCGCGAAGAAGTATTGGTTAAGACAAGGATTCTCTATGATGAGCTGAGAACAGAGGGAATCCGTATTGAAATGGATGACCGGGAAGAATATTCTCCGGGGTGGAAGTTTAATGAATGGGAAATGAAAGGAGTTCCCCTGCGTATTGAAGTAGGACCGAGGGATCTGGAAGCGGAGCAAGCGTTGCTCGTTCGCCGCGATACGGGAGAAAAAGTGACT
The DNA here is from genome assembly GCA_018725345.1 of Bacillota bacterium. Classification (GTDB taxonomy): domain Bacteria; phylum Bacillota; class Dethiobacteria; order Dethiobacterales; family Dethiobacteraceae; genus GPS1B09. Next base: position 7,000 of record QLUI01000045.1, read on the forward strand.
GTCAATCTTGGAGAATTAAAGACGAGAGTTCCTGCGTTGCTTGAAGAAATCCAGAATAATATGTATGAAAAGGCCAAAAAATCACGGGATGATAACACGCACCGCACAGACGATTACGCAGAGTTTAAGCAAATCATCGAAGAGAAGCGCGGTTTTATTCTCTCTCGCTGGTGTGGGGATAGCGCCTGCGAGTTGGCAGTTAAAGAAGAGACTAAAGCTACTATTCGTTGTATTCCATTTAACATGGAAACGACTCCCGGTAAGTGCTTGCACTGTAGCACTGAATCGACTAAGTTGGTATATTTCGCTCGCGCCTATTAAACCGAACCAGAGAAACCGAAAAGTGAGAGGAGGAGTTCTCTTGCCTAGCAAGGTGTATTTTGCTGATAATCGAGCCAATGCCCGGCATGATTGTCATGTCCCATACTAAAATCACCGGTTTTGGCGGAACGATTAAGAGTCTCGGGATGGGCTGTGGTAACCGGGGCGGAAAACAGATGATGCATTCATCCATTAAGCCTAAAGTAGCTGCGGGTGTCTGCAACGGTTGCAGAACTTGCTTAAAGTGGGTGTCCTACAGAAGCGATTCTCGCACCTGAGAGTGCGGCAGAAATTGATCAGCTAAATGTATCGGCTGCGGTGAATGTACCGTGGTATGCCCCACAAAGGCTATTAAAATTCAGTGGAAGAGTGAAACAGTTGATGTGTAGGAGCGCATGGCAGGATATGCTTGGGGTGGCAATTGAGCAGGCAGCCATCAATTTAATTAACTTTCAAAAAGGGCTAGAAAATACCCGGCTGACGGCCAACTTTGCGCCGGGTGAAGATAAGTTCAAAGGGGTTTATCCTGACACTGACCACGAAGCACAACTTAGCCATGCGGAAAAACTGGGCATGGGGAGCCGTCAGTATGAACTGATCAGGCTATAGGAGGCAAAATGGAAGAGAAAAAGACTCTCAGACAAGAGGTGCTTTCACTACGGGACCGGTTAAGCTGGCAAGATGTTGAGGCTTTTAGTGCGGAAATTGCCCGAAAAATGTTTGCGCTACCGGAATATATTGCTGCCGGTACGATTATGTATTTTCTCAACTTTGGCAAGGAAGTAATGACGCTGAAGATGGTGCCCCAGACTTTTGCCCATGCTAAGCGCGTGGTGGCACCAAAAACATTGGCTAAAGAGCGGAAGTTGATTTTATCAGAAGTCTTAGATGTGGCGGATGATCTGGCACCGGGTCTTTGGGATATTCCCGAACCGAAGGCGGAGAGGTTGCGACCGGTCGCACCGTCGGAAGTTGATTTTGTAGTAGTGCCGGGGGTTGCCTTTGATGAGCAAGGCAATCGTCTCGGCTACGGCGGTGGCTATTACGACCGTTTTTTTGCAAATCTACGGGAGGGTGTGCCTCTGGTGGCAGTAACGTTTGAAATGCAAATTTTGCCTGCGGTACCGGTAGCAGCTTGGGATCGTCGGGTAGAGCTGATTATTACTGAAAAACGGGTGATTGACTGCCGTTCTTCATCGGCAAAAAAGTAAGCATTGAACGGGTCTAGGCGATGAAGTGCGGTAGGGGGAAGTAAGTTGAAAATAATTGATTTAGGCAGTGATACGGTAACAAAACCCTCTTCCAGAAGGAGAGGGGGATTCGTTGGGATTCTCTTAGGTAGGGAAATGAACTCGTTTCAGCAAAGCTTAATTAACAAGGGCTGCCCTCCGGCAGCCCTTGTAGCATGTGTTTATGTTTGGTGGTTAGGTTCATGCTGTTGACTTGCTGGAAGTTCAATGCGCCGTGCCGTCACCTGTAATTTGGGCAGGTTAAAACCGGTCAGATGCTCAACGACTTCTTTCACCGTTTGTTGAACCTCCTGCAAGAGATCAGGGATATTTTGGCCATAATAAATATTTACGTCAATTTGCAGCCATGCACCTTCAGGTTTGGAGTTAACTTCAATTTTGGCTACCCGGGCAATGCCGGGAACTTTTGCTGCAACGTGAGCAACCATCAGTGAGATCACATGCTCAGAAATAAAGAAATTTCCAAGGGAACTGTAGACGGGTCGGACGATGGATCGATCAATCACCACTTTTTTTGGATCTTCCCTATGAGTTTTTCCCCAAAAAGAACGTAATGGATTAAGAAGGTAACCCGGGAAATCTTTTTTGATAGCAAAGGTGGGGAGCGGGATTACATGCCTGTTTTCTTTGTTGCGCAATTTCAACGCTCCAGAAATAGCTCTTGGAGAGGCAATTTCCTCTATTCTGATAAATTTCTCCGGAGCGGGAAGCTGAAGGCGCTCGGCAATAGTACATACCATTTTTACTGATGTGCCCATCAGCAGAATTTTATCAGCGCGGGCTAAGCTAATTTTTTCTCTGACTTCAGCGGCATGGACATCGTCTTTGAAAATTGCGCATTTTACTGCACCAATCTTAGTAGTCTCTCTCTTGGCCGATTTGCCAGCCAAGATAATACTGCCTTGGATTAACAGGCCATCGTCAACAATCAGGGGGATATGGTGCTTAATGGCCAGATAAGAAGCTCGGTGGGATTTGCCCGTTCCGCTAGATCCTACCAGTGCAAAAACCTGCATTGTGACCTCCCTTAATGTAGTCAAGAGTGTTGACAATATTATA
>QLUI01000450.1 GCA_018725345.1 Bacillota bacterium
TGCGGCCAGCACGGCGATAAGAATCACCTGCATCGTCGAGGGAAGAATCGTTTCCGCGCCGAGTAACACCCCCCGTAGGGCGTCCAAGCCCCAGGTGAACGGGAGGGCATAGGAGAAGAAGCGCAAAGGCAGCGGGAGCAAAGTTACCGGGAAGATGACACCCCCAAGAAGGGGAGCGGCATTTGCAATAATGCTCACGATGTTTTCAGCATCCTTGAATCTAAGAGTAAGACCGAACAGAAGAAAGGCAAATCCATAGGAAGCTATGAGGGAAAGGACGAAAACGCTTATGGCTATACCCCAGCGAGGATCTCCTCCCACGTCCAACCCGACGGTTACCCCGACGACTGCAATTGCAATGATCGAGAAAATGGTGGCCGCAAGTAGGGACGCCAGCGACCAGGCGATTATGATTCCCAGTCGGCGGATCGAACTCGCCCACAAGTTTTCCAGGGTCCCGGTGAACATCTGCTCCCGCAGGCTGAAGGCGATCCCCCAGACAGCCTCCACAAAGTTCCAATAAACCCCGCCGATGAGGAAGAAGGCGATATAGTTATAGGTGCCGGTAACTTCGGCAAAGTCTCCTATAAGCCCGATCCGCTCGGCCCACATCGCCATGAGAACCGCCGGCAGCACCCAGAGAATCGGGCTGAATGTGGAGCCAACCACGTCAATGCGGTACCGGAGGCTATTCACCAGGCTGTAACGTAGAAGAGCGAGTGTGGCACGCATGTTAGTACTCCCCCCATGTTCCCGACTGACGGAGTTTCCGATCAGCAGCGGAGACAAGATACCATCCCAACGGCACCGTAATAACGGCGAACAGAACAAGCATCATCGCCTCAAGGACGATGCACTCCCCCAGCACGGCATTCCGTGCGCCCTTGATGGCATAGGTGAGAGGGATCAGGCTTGAGAGCACGCGCACCCCGGCAGGAAGGATATAGACTGGAAAGGTGATCCCGGATAGCAGGCCCAAGCATTGATGAATGATATCTCCTATAGAGGCAGCTTCCTTAACCCAGATAACGAACGCAGCAAAGATCAGAGCCAGCCCGGAGAGGGCAACGCTGGACAGGGCGACGATAAGGAAGAGCTTCCCCCAGTGCGCCTCCAATGTCAGCCCCAGGAGCAGCCATAACCAGAAGAGGATCGAGGCTGTGGCAAAGATGTTTTGCACCAGGCTGATTAACGCCTTGGCGATGAGCAGTGTATGCACAGACGTGGGGCTGGCCGCAATAGACTCAAGCACCCCCTGGTCGATGGTGTGGCGCACACCGTAGCCGACTCCCCAAAAGAATATGACCAGCCAGTTCCAAAGGATGAGCCCAACGGCGATGAAGATTTGGAAGTCCTTGTAATCGCCGAACAGTGTGGCGGCGAACAGGAACGGCGCGATCCACGTAAAGTAGCCGATAAAGTCATTAATCAGATTTAACGGATAAACTCGCCAATAGAGGAGTTCGCACTTAAAAAGAGCCCACAGACCACGCATCTTATCTATCCTCATCCCCATCCCATGCTCTACCGGTGTGGAAGAGAAACGCATCGGACAAAGTGCTGACCCCTGCTTGGGCTTTGATCTCGCCTGGTTTGCCCTGCACTACGATTTTACCTTGGTCTATGATCAGCAGATGCTGGGAGAGGGCCTCTGCCTCTTCCATGTCGTGTGTGGCAAGGAGTATGGTGACTTTCGTCTCTTCTCGCATACGTTTCAGTGATTGCCATACCTCGCGCTTTCCGCC
>QLUI01000451.1 GCA_018725345.1 Bacillota bacterium
TTGGACATGATTCTTTACGCTGGCTTTGGCGTGGCTGTAGCCAATGCGCGAGAAGAAGTAAAGTCAGCGGCTGACATCATCACGGCAAAAAATACGGACCACGGTGTGGCTGTTTTTATTAGGCAATACCTTTTTGGTGAGAAGGAGGACCCCCATCTCTAAGGATCTGTAGGTGGGAATTTTTAATCAGGTGGAGTAGACTCTCCACCTGATTCCCCGATGTTTCAGCAAAGCTTAAACGAGTTCACTGGCCGGCCTGCTCTCTGGGGTGCATTTGGCGGCGGCTCCGCCGGCGTGAAGCTAATAATTGAGAAAATGACTGCTCAACTGCGTCATGGCATGCTTATGACAGGATGTGTTAATATTAAAGCTGTGGACTACCATGTGATTTGCTAAGGAGTGCTCCCTGCATGAGAATTCTCGCTGACCTCCATGTCCATACTCTGGCCAGCGGTCACGCTTACAGCACCATTGGAGAAATTGCGGCGGCGGCCGCAGCAAAGCAGATGGAACTAATTGCGATTACAGACCATGGTCCGGCTATGCCCGGAGGGCCTCATGAGTATTATTTCGGTAATCTGCGGGTATTGCCTGCGGAGGTTTGCGGTGTAACAATTCTGCGTGGAGCTGAAGTCAATATTCTGGATGAGCACGGCAGGCTTGATTTGCCTGAAGTATATTTAAAGCAACTGGATATTGTCTTGGTAGGGTTGCATAATGTTTGTACGAAAATATTGTGCCGCGAGCGTAATACACGCGCTCTCGTTTACGCAATGCAAAACCAATATGTGGATATTGTTGTCCATCCCGGCAATCCTAACTTCCCCATTGTTTTGGAAGAAGTGGTAATTGCCGCAAAGCAACTGGGGAAGGTTTTAGAGATAAATAACAGCTCCTTTTTTGTGCGACAAGGAAGCAGCGAAAGCTGTCTTGAAATCGCCCATTTGGCAAAAAAGCATGATGTGCTGATCTCAATCAGCAGCGACGCTCATTATGCAGCCGATGTGGGCAAGCTGGAACAGGCGTTGGCTCTTGTGCTCCAGGCAGGGGTACCGGAAAATAATATTTTGAATCTAAATGCAGAGCGTGTAAAACGTTTTCTGGCTAGCCGCGGCAAAGCGCGTTTTGCGAGGGGGGAGGCGGAGCGTGGACTCTTCTAAAAGCACGGAATCCTTGCAAAAAGTACCTTTTTTTGAGGGTCTTTCTGCAGCAGAATTAGAAACTGTGGCTTGTGTGATGATTGAACGGTTTTATCCTAAAGGGACGGTGCTGTTTTTGGAAGGCGATAAAGGAGAAGCCCTTTTTGTTATTCGGCAAGGTCGGGTTAAAATCAGTAAAGCCAGCGCTGACGGACGCCAACAGATTTTACAGATTCTGAAGGACGGCGATATTTTCGCTGAGGTGATTTTATTTGATCAAGGGCCCTACCCGGCTACGGCAGAAGCGGCGGAAGATTCAACTTGCTGGCTTTTGCGTAGTACTGATATGGGAAAGTTGCTGCAGAGTCAGCCGCTGCTTGCGGTGACACTGCTGAAGATTATGAGCAGACGTTTGCGCCAAGCTCAGTTACTAATTCGTGATTTGGCACTTCACGATGCTTATGGGAGACTGGCCGGTCTGTTACTGCAGTTTAGCCGGCGTGAAGGAAAAAAAACAGGAGAGGGAGTGCTTCTTGAACTGGAATTGACAAGACAGGAGATGGCCAATATGATTGGCACGTCCCGAGAGACTGTGACTA
>QLUI01000452.1 GCA_018725345.1 Bacillota bacterium
TGGAATCTTACCCCCATTATTCACCCCGCCGTTTCCTTAAATTTTCTCTAAATTGTAGGTTTTTTATTAGTGTTATCTTCCGTCGCAAAAAGTCTGGCAATCTTGATTAGTTACTCAGTTTCCTCTTAATCCATGTTGACGGAATCACTGATGATGAGAGGATGTTCCTTGCCGGTTTTGTTGTCTTTGGCTGACACATTAAAAAGTCCGTTAGCATCTATCTCAAAAGTTAATTCGACAAGTGCGTGACCTGGGTGAGTCCGTACGATTTCGTCAAGTCTAAACTGCCGCACTCGCCGATTTTCTTTTGCTAGTTTAGGATCACCTTGCAGAATATGGAGATCAACTGCAGACCGGTTATCTTCCGTGGTGGAAAAGAGCCGGGTTTTGCGGGTAGGGATGGCTGTGTTCTGCTCAATTACTTTGCTTATTAAACCGCCCTCGGTTTCCAGCTCCAGAGAAAACGGGGTTATATCTAAAAGTATCAGTTCTTTTAACTCCCCTGTTAATATACCAGCTTGGATGGCAGCGCCTAAAGCAACCGCTTCATCGGGGTTTACACCACGGTTTATTTTCCGTTTCCCGATGATCTTTTGCACAAGTTCCTGCACCGCCAAAATTCTAGTAGAACCGCCCACAAAAAGCACCTGGTCCACATCGTCCGGTGTGATTTTGGCCTCGGCCAGCGCAGCCTCAAGGGAGTCGCGGCAGCTCTTTAGCAGATGAGCTGTTAATTCATTTAACTGAGCACGTTTTAGGACAACTTCTAGGTGTTTGGGGCCGGCGGCATCGGTGCAGATAAATGGCAGATATATTTGCGTTTCCAGAACTGTGGAAAGCTCAATTATGGCTTTTTCCGCCGCCTCTGTCAGGCGCTGCAGTGCCTGTTTGTCATGGCGTAGGTTAATGCCGTGTCGCTTCTCAAATTCGACCGTCAGCCATTCCGCCACTTCTTTGTCGAAGTTGCAGCCACCTAGCTGAGTATCGCCGGCTGTGGCGCGCACTTCAAAGACATCATCGCTCACATCCAGCACGGAAACGTCCAGAGTTCCGCCGCCTAAATCGAAGACAAGTATGGTTTCAGTCGTTTTTCTAGGCAAACCGTAGGCTAGCGCCGCGGCTGTAGGTTCGTTAATAATTCTGAGCACATTAAGACCTGCAATTCGTGCGGCGTCCATCGTGCCGCGCCGCTGGGAGTCATTAAAGTATGCCGGCACGCTAATTACCACATCATGAACTGCTTCGCCTAGGTAGGAGGAGGCATCGTCAATCAGTTTGCGTAGCAGCATGGCAGACAGTTCTTCAGGGGAATATAATTTATCGTCAATTTCAAAACGCACCGTCTCATTCTGGCCTGACACCACACTGTAGGGAACAGTCTTTATTTCTTCCGTCACCTCCCGGTATCTGCGCCCGATAAAGCGTTTTAGCGAATAAATCGTCCGCTCCGGGTTCAGCGTGGCTTGGCGCTTGGCGATCTGTCCGATTAAGGGCTTTTTTTCCTTAAATGCTAGCACAGAAGGTGTCGCTCGCATACCTTCCGCGTTAGCAATCACCACCGGACGACCCCCTTCCAGGACAGCCACCACGCAATTTGTTGTGCCAAGATCAATTCCTACTGCTTTTGCCATCCTTTATTCCTCCGTTCTGCCTTCTATTTGTAATTATAACCTATCTGAGGAGCAGAAAAACTTAGTAAAATATTAAAATTGAGGTAAAAATGTTCTTAATAGATTA
>QLUI01000453.1 GCA_018725345.1 Bacillota bacterium
GATGCGGCTGAGCGAGATGAGCTACAGGCAGCGTTTAAAATTGATGACCATACACTTTCATCGGCACTTGATCCGGACGAGATTTCATGGATTGAATTTAACCAAGACCATCTGCTGCTTATCTGGAAACGACCGGCAAGCACTATTAGTAAAGAGGTGTTTTCCTTAGATGTGGTATCGGTGGGGCTACTGCTTTATGCAGAACGTTTGGTTGTCATTTCAACTGAGGATATCCAACTGGGGGGGAGCGAAGGCTTAGTAGCACTGGAACTGCGGTCTTTATTTGATGTGATGTTGGCGCTGTTGTCTAAAACCATTCATGACTACACCATGCAGCTCAAGTCTATTAAGTTGACGGCGAAAGAAGTGCAGCAGAAAATTAATACTTCTTTTGAAAACAAGCATCTTATCAAGATGTTTGATCTGAGCGAGGGGCTTGTTTATTTCATCAATGGGATTGAGGGCAACGGGGTTGTTTTGACAAGGCTGCGCAATTATGTCGATAAAGAGCAGCGCTCTCCTCATACCATGGCTTTTATTGATGACCTGATAATTGAGAATACTCAGTGTTACAGACAGGCTGGCACCTATTCAACCGTTTTTGCCGGATTAATGGATGCCCGCGGCAATATAATCAACAATAACATGAATATTCTCATCAGAAATCTTACACTGATCAACATTGTGTTTTTGCCGCTCAATCTAATTGCCGGTATCGGTGGAATGTCAGAATTCACCATGATGACAGAGGGGATTGATTGGTGGATTTCTTATGCTCTTTTTAGTGTTGCGCTGCTACTGATTGGGGGGATGACGGCATTTGTGCTTAAAAAAATTGGGTTTGGTGGAAGCACTGTTTCAGTATCGAAAAAAAAGACTTTTCACTAATTTTAGCTAATTGAAAAATTCATCTTGCCGGTGATTAAAATTAACTGGTTAAGTAGAAATTAGCCGGTTTTCGGGATTAATCGAGATGCTTGACTAAATCTATTGGCTTGGGATATACTGTTTACGGTTGACTTTGTAGTTACGGTCTTCTTCTCCGTGCAAGTTTCGTTCGCGCGGTGTTTCGTTTGTTCTATTAGCTGAAAATGCCAATGCGTTACGCATTGGCATTTTATCAATGAAGCAGTTGAGAGTGATAAGGTTGACAGATCAGGAATTTATGCGCGAAGCGCTCTCCGAAGCCCGTAAAGCTTTTGATAAAGGAGAGGTGCCAATCGGAGCCGTACTGGTTTGTGACAGGCAAATCATAGCCCGGGGCCATAACCTTCGTGAGGAGCAGGCAGATCCCACAGCACATGCCGAGATCCTAGCTTTGCGGGAGGCCGCAAGAAGGCTGGGAGGCTGGCGGCTGCCAAATACTACGCTCTACGTCACTATCGAGCCTTGCCCTATGTGTGCGGGCGCTTTAGTTCAAGCCCGGGTATCCCGTCTTGTTTACGGTGCGGCGGATTTTAAGGCGGGTGCTGTTCATTCTCTCTATGCTATTACTGAAGATGACCGTTTAAATCATCGGCTTGAAGTTACAAGCGGCATTTTGGCCGAAGAGTCTGCCAAGCTGATGCAGCTTTTTTTCCGGAGCCGTCGTAAACAATCATAAAAAACGTTTTTCTGCCTTGGCAGTTAAACATATACGGAGGGGTATCGAAGTGGTCATAACGGGGCTGACTCGAAATCAGTTTGTCGGAAACGGCACGCGGGTTCGAATCCCGCCCCCTCCGCCATTTT
>QLUI01000454.1 GCA_018725345.1 Bacillota bacterium
CGATTTCAGCGTTCCGTTTGACAACAATCAGGCCGAAAGGGATATTCGAATGATGAAGGTTCAACAGAAAATCTCAGGGACCTTTCGCAGTACTCAAGGAGCAGATACTTTCTGCCGTATCAGGGGCTACATCTCCACCATCAGGAAGAACTCCCTTCCTGTCATCGACGCTATTCAAGCTGTCTTCGAGGGAAATCCTTTTATTCCGGCACGCGCGGGCCCTTGACAATGGTTGCTTTTGTGTGCTATCATTCTTAATGGGGCTGAATAGTTACTGTTTGGTGGTGATAGGTTCTGCTTGGCACGCTCTGCAGGCCCATCAAATTCGGACCGTATAAAGGGGGAATAATGATTCTCATCGGAGAGACCATCCACATCATCTCGGCGCAAGTCTCCGGAGCAGTAAAGGAGCGAAATCCCAGAGCTATTCAAGAACTGGCCACAGCACAGGCCCGGGCCGGGGCGGATTATATCGATCTCAACCTGGGACCGGCCAGGAGAAATCCCGAGGAAACCATGCAGTGGCTGGCGAACGCGGTTCAGGAGGTAACCGATCTGCCCCTTTCCCTGGATACCATGAATCCGGTAGCTACGGAGGCCGGGCTCAAGGTATGCAAGAAAAGGGCTCTCATTAATTCCGCCTCCGGAAAGAGTGAGAGCAAGGAGCGGATGCTTCCACTGGCCAGGTCTTATGACGCCGACGTGGTGATCTCGGTGATCGCTGATAGAGGAATGCCTCCGGGCGTGGACGAGAGGGTGGAGAGCATCCTGGAGACGGTGGCCTATGCCAACGAGATAGGAATCCCCAATGAGGATATCTGGGTTGACCCGATACTTCTGCCGGTGAGCGCCAATCAGCAAGAGGTGCGGGACGCTCTGGAATTCATCAGTATACTTCAGGACCTCCTTCCCGGGGTCAAATCAACCATAGGTCTCTCCAACATATCCAATGGGACGCCGGAAGAGCTTCGGGGAATTCTCAACCGCACCTACATGGTGATGCTGGAAAGGAGCGGCATATACTCAGCTATTGCCGATGTCCTGGATGAAGAGCTTGTAAGGCTGAACAGAGGAGAGATGCCCGGGATTGTTGAGCTCATCCATAGAACGATGGACGGAGAAGAGGTCGATCTCGACTCACTGTCTCCCCAGGAAAGTGATTATGTGAAGACGGTGAAGGTGCTCATGGGCGAGACACTTTACTCTCATGCCTGGCTTGACATCTAGAGAGACCTGTGTTAGAATTAGAATTGGGAGGCGAGACACTTTACTCTCATGCCTGGCTTGACATCTAGAGAGACCTGTGTTAGAATTAGAATTGGGGTTTGAATATCCCAGGAGGCAAAGATGGAATGGACCGCGCCAGTTGAAGCCCATGACGGAAAGGTGAGGGAGTTGACCATTGGATATGAAGACAAGGTGTCGAAAGTGGGGGGGGAGAGTATTCTTCCCATCCATTTTTTCGATGAGGGTTCCTCCCCCAATCCGCCGAGGTTCGCCCTGGAGGTCTGGGATACGGAGCCCGAGGGCTGGGCAGAGTGGGTGCTCGATCCCTTCAGAGATGTGGTGAAGGATCCGGTGGAATGGGGCAGGAAATGCGTTGACTTCGGGGCGGATCTAATCTGCCTCAAACTCGTGAGCACCGATCCGGCGGGGAAGGACGCCTCTGCCGATGAGGCCGCCTCGCTCACCAAGAGGGTGGCGGAGGCTATCGCGGTTCCACTTATCG
>QLUI01000455.1 GCA_018725345.1 Bacillota bacterium
GAACCCACTCATGTTGAGCCCCTTGATACTTAGTACTCAGTGTGAGTTGTGTCCTGCATAGCGTATAGCATTTTCTCAATGAAAGGAGGAAATAACCATGAAAGGCCACATACGCCAACGCAGCAAGGGGAGCTGGACTCTCTGGATAGACCTTGGCCGTGACCCGGAGACGGGAAAGCGGCAGCAGCAGACCACGACCGTGCGTGGCACTAAGAGGGACGCCGAACGGGAGCTAAGGGCAACCCTTACCCGTTTGGAGGCAGGGGCTTACGTCAAACCGGCAAAGCTGACTGTGGGTGAATACCTGGAGCAGTGGCTCCAGGGCTATGTTAGCAGCAATGTCGGGCCGAGAACTCGTGAGCGTTATGAAGAAATCGTGCGTAGTAACCTTATCCCGGCATTGGGTTCAATCCCATTGGCGGCATTGCAGCCCCAGCATATCCAGACCTACTATGGCAAGGCTCTTGACTCGGGGCGGAGAGATGGCAAAGGGGGGCTGTCGGCGCGAACGGTTCAACACTACCACAGGGTTTTACACGAGGCCTTAAAACACGCTGTGAAGCACGGCACACTGATACGGAATGTTGCCGAGGCAGTTGATCCACCACGCCCGGAGCATAAGGAAATGACAACCCTGGCGCCGGACGATGTGAACAGGTTGCTAGACGCTGTTCGTGATACCCCCTACTATGTCCCTTTCTATACCGCGATATATACCGGGCTCAGGCGCAGCGAGTTGTTGGCTCTGCGATGGTTTCGTGTAGACCTTGATCTGGCCACCTTGTCAGTCGTTGAGACGTTACACCAGCTCAAGAATCGGGAGTTTGTCTACGGGCAGCCCAAAAGCAAAAGAGGGCGCCGTCTGATAACCTTGTCGCCCTCGCTGGCGATCCTGCTAAGGGAGCATAAGGCAAGGCAGGAATTCGAGCGAATGCTGCTTGGTAAGCCACTATCGCCTAATGACCTAGTATTTTCAACCCCTGACGGGTCACCCCTCAAACCTGATCGCATTACAGAAGCCTTTACCCGCATAACCCGGGCGATGGGCTTGTACGGTGTTCGCTTCCACGACCTGCGCCATACCCATGCCACGCTTATGCTGTGGCAAGGTATCCATCCCAAGATCGTGAGTGAAAGGCTCGGCCACAGCAGCGTCGCCATCACGCTTGACACTTATAGCCATGTTCTGCCAGGGCTGCAGGAAACGGCAGCACTTCGGTTTGAGGAAGGTCTACAGGGCATCTCAGTTAGGGTATCAGCAGAGGTTGGTTAGCAAAATGTTAGCAATTGGTTAGCATTTCTGGACTTTTGAGAGGAAAATATGGTAAAATCGTATCTGATGCCGGAGTGGCGGAATGGTAGACGCGGCGGTCTCAAAAACCGTTGGGGGGTGACTCTCGTGTCGGTTCGAATCCGACCTTCGGCACTTGACTGGAGAGTTTAGAGTTCTGAGTTTTGAGTTCTGAGGCCCCTACCCCTTCCTCTATACTCAACACTCTATACTTAATTTGCCGGGTAGTGTAGTGGTAGCACAACGGCCTTTGGAGCCGTACGCCCAGGTTCGAACCCTGGCCCGGCAGCCAGCAACCATTCCTGCTCCTACCACATTCCCTTGAGATCTCTGCGCAGGTCGGATGGCGTTAAGTAGATAAATCCCTCACGGTAGGGGACAGCCCGCGGGTTTGTCGAGCCGTCGGGCAGGCGACCGTAGAAAACCTCACCGGT
>QLUI01000456.1 GCA_018725345.1 Bacillota bacterium
CGACAACCTACAAAGACCTGGTAAATCATGATTTTTAGCATTTACCTGAGTGAAGTGGATAACCATTCAGGACAATTTAAATACGCTGAAACGCAGGTATACCAAGCGTTTCAGCGTATTTTTTCGGCTATTGCTCCTAAAGTCGGGAATTAGCCGCTTTTCGAACGACTTAATGCAACTCGATTGCACTTACTCTGGCACAGTTGCATTTACTTTGTCTAGTGGCCCGCAGGATGAACCGAAACAGCGCTATGCTAGCCTGCACCCCATGGACAAAAGGTGTCAAAATTCGAGAACCCAAATCAAACATCCGGGCTTTCGAAAGTAAGAGGTTGATGCCTCCCTATTTCTTCTTGTAGTACGTTGGGTTTTCGTCATATGGCACGTAGCGTTCACCCTGGAAGTAGGATTTTGCTATAGCAGCGAAAGTGACGGTAAGCGCTATGATGGCGATGATGTTGGGGATAGCCATAAACGCATTGAGGATATCGGCAACGGCCCAAACCGGAACCACGCCCAAAGAGCCGATGAGCAGCACAGGCACGTAGATACACCGGTAGGGCATATTGGACCACGTACCGGTTAGATACTCAAGGCACCTTTCGCCGTACACCGACCAACCCAACATGGTGGTGTAGGCAAAGAGCAGTATCCCAATGGCGGCGACGGCATTTCCGATCACAGGCCCAATGAAGGACGACGAAAACGCATACATAAACGTAGCCGTAGCGGGCAGACCCTGTGTCCATACGCCGCTGGTGATAACGGCAAGGGCTACGAAGGTGCAAACCACGTGGGTATCAATCACAACCTCCATCGCTCCCCAGAAGCCCTGCTTAACAGGATGGTCGGTCTTCGCTGTGGCATGGGCAATAGGGGCAGAACCGAGACCCGCTTCGTTAGAGAAAATACCCCGCATAAGACCGTACCGTATTGCCGTCGCGATAGCAGCCCCAGCAAAACCGCCAACGGCACCCTGCGTAGTGAACGCGCCGCCGATGATAAGACCGAAAGCATGTGGCACAAGGCCAATGTTTTCGATAATGACCAAGGTGCACCCTATGATCATCACGACGGCCATAAAGGGAACTATCCTTTCTGCAACCTGACCAATACGCTTAATGCCGCCGATAATAACTAGACCGACAAATATCATAAGGGCAATGCCTGTCACAGGGCGCGAAATAGCAAAAGCCCCGTGCATGGCTCCCGCCGCAACGCTGGCCTGCACTAGGTTGCCGATCCCAAAGGCCGCTATTGAGCCACTTATACAAAAGATAATAGCGAGCCACTTCCAGCCAAGGCCCTTTTCTATGTACTTCATCGGTCCGCCGATCATCATGCCTTTTGCGTTAACTTCACGGTAGTAAACAGCGAGAACGATTTCGGCAAACTTGGTGGTTATGCCAAAAAAGCCGATCATCCACATCCAAAAAATGGCGCCGGGGCCTCCAAAGATGATAGCGGTTGTGGAACCAACCAGGTTACCCACACCTACCGTGGCTGCCATGGCCGTGGTAAACGCTTGAAAAGGTGTGAGATCGCCTTTGCCGACTGTGTCCTTTTTTCGGAACAGCTTGCCAATAGTTTCGCTGTAGTACGTCTTAAACCTGGTGACCTGGAACCAATTTGTCTTAAACGAAAGGTAAAGCCCTACAAAACCCAACAACGCCCAAGTTGGCGGACCCCACACTACCCGTCCTATCGCTCGAAGC
>QLUI01000457.1 GCA_018725345.1 Bacillota bacterium
GTGCCATGCATATCGCTGCCGGAGACCATCAGGACATGGTTCCCCTTCAGGCGATGGTAGCGGGCGAAGATGTCGGCGGGGAGATAAGCCCCGGCGATATGTCCCAAATGCAGTGGCCCATTGGCATACGGCCAGGCAGCGGCAACGAGGATATGCTGGGGCATAACAAGTGTATTTTAGCATAAATTAGCCACGGATGCGAATTAGGTGGTCCGCATAATGTCTTAGAAAATAACTCGCTGTCTTCGTAGTCGAGGTCGTCCCTGACCTCGGCGGTGGGGCTCTGTGACGGGTTTCAAAGTTCCAAGGTTCAAGGTTTCCCCCCTCACCAACCGTGAACCCCTGAACCGTGAACCGTGGCGTTGAGTTCTTGGAATGGGTTTGTTATAATCCTCACCAGGAGGTGGTCGCAAGTGACACTTGCCGGACGGCACCTGATCTCCATTAACGACTTCTCCAACGAGGAGATAGAGGCGGTTCTGAACCTGGCCGATGAGATGAGCTCGGCCATTGAGAAGGGTAAGAGATTGGATCTTTGCCAGGGGAAGGAGCTCTACACCATATTCTATGAGCCCAGCACCCGCACCAGAAGCTCGTTTGAAACAGCGATGCACAGACTCGGCGGTACAGTGGTGACCCATGCCGAGGCGCAGGTGACCTCTTCGGCTGCCAAGGGCGAATCCATTGCCGATACCATCAGGGTGCTGGAAAGATATGCGGACATTATCGTGATGCGCCATCCGCTTGACGGTTCGACGAGGCTCGCTGCCGAACACTCGTCGGTTCCGGTAATCAGCGGTGGTGATGGTGCCCACGAGCACCCGACTCAGACCTTGCTCGATCTCTACACCATCAGGAAAGAGAAGGGTGCCATCAGGGGTAAGGGCGTGGCGCTATGCGGCGACCTGCGCCACGGTAGAACGGTGCATTCGCTGGTCATCGCCCTTGCCAGATTCGGGGCCGAGATAACCTGCATCGCTCCCCCGGACTTCGGACTGCCGGATCATATCCGAGACATCCTCAAGGCTTACAGGTGTAAGCTCACGGAATACGAATCACTGGAAGATATAGTTGCTGAAGGTTCATTGGTGCTACATCAGCCAAGAGTCGAGAGTCGAGAGTCGAGAGTCGAGAGTCGGGGAGGGCGGGGGACTCCAGAGCGAAGCGTCTCCAGACTCCAGACGGGGTTCATGAGTTTCTTGCTCGAGAACCTCGATGTGCTCTACTTCACCAGGCTCCAACGGGAGCGACTTCCCACCGGGAAAATCGGTGATGCTGCCGAGGAAAGCTATCGGATCAACCGGCAGTTGCTGGAGAAATCGAGGGATGATGCGCTGATCATGCATCCGCTGCCCCGTACCAACGAGCTAGCCTATGAAGTAGACCAGGATAAGCGAGCGGCCTACTTCAGGCAGGCTGGATATGGGGTACCAGTCAGGATGGCCTTGATTGCTCTGCTGCTGGGAGCAGTGGAGACCAGGGTGAGCGAGTGGCCAAAGAGGAAAACACCTAAATTGGCAAAGGATGTGTCTGGCGTCCGGTGTCTCAACCCACGCTGTGTTACCCAAGCGGAACGCTATGCCACAGCGAAGTTCTACCCGGTCAACCCACAACTCCTGAGGTGTTACTATTGCGACTGGATGGTGCAAGTGGTTTGAGGGCTGTTCTTGTGCTGATGGGTAGACAAGTTTAACTGTCCCTGTTATAATTAG
>QLUI01000458.1 GCA_018725345.1 Bacillota bacterium
CGTTTTTTTTACTTCAAAGCCGCATCCCTTTTGCAACAGCGCAGAGTAAACTTAGGCTGATTTTTACAGCTTACAGCTTCAACGGACTGCAACCATTCTTGTATAATGTTGCCGCTCACGCACACCGGTGCTGTGGCCGGCGTGGGGGTAGGCATGTTCTGCGCTGTACAGGATAGCGATGGCAGCGTGTTTTGTCGAATGGGGAGAAAGTATTGCCTGAAACGAAAATTAATAAAAACTTAACAAGAAAAAGGGTTGACAAATTGAGGGGGGTGATAAAATTTAAACAAGCAGGTAATCATTGCCAAACAAAAGGTGGGAAGGGAGGTTAGCCAGTGGCAATGCTGGTAGTGGTTGCCTGAAAAATTTAAGGAGGTTAAAGTAATGAAAAGAATGAAAAAGAAAATTTCCAAAGTGGTCTCGGTTTTATTGACGGTTACACTGCTGGTGTTGGTTCTCGTAATACCTGCCAGCGCTTCGGGAGATGTGAGCGTACAGGCGGATGCTCAGATACTTGCTTCCCCTGAGTGGTACGACTCTATTATACCCGGGCTAGGCACTGTTTTGGCTCCAGGAAGTCGGACGATATTAAATGGTCGGGCGATAGATGCAGACCATAGGCACTCTGGGGGTAAAATTGTATCTTTTCGGGTTGCAAGAGCAAGCGATGGCGCGGCCTTAGGTAAGTGGATATCCTTAAGTCCTGGTCAAAGAGTACGCTTATGGAATAACGCAACAGGATTAAGTGTCTCCACAAGAATAGAGGCTTCGACACCATGGCGTCAAATACCAGTTACTGTTAGGGCGCAGGGTTTCTGGGTTTTTAACTTTTAGCATGTTTATGCGCTTATTTTTGGTGGAATTAAGGAGATTAATGTTTAGGCCCCGCTATGCTATTGCTCTTACAGCCCTTACAGCAGTAGGAGCGGGCTTGATGTTCTTTGGCACGGGTGGAGCGTTTGCACCTCCTGATGCGGGCGGAGAGTGGACCGCTTGGTCGGTATTATTTCGCCACGGTAGCTCTGTTTTTTTATTTACACCATTAATTATTGGATTCATATGCGGCGCTGGCTTTGCAGAAGATTCTTCCACGGGCTATCAGTGGTTTATCCGCATAAGGATGGGTTCGAGGATTAAGTCTGTTTCATGCAAGGCGGTAGCCATATTGATTTCCTCTTTTATCGGATTTTTTGCGTCATTCCTTCTATTAGCAGCCATTGCTTTTTTATTGACTGATCACAGTAGTCCGCTACCCAAAAATGTAGTCTATTTTAACGAGGGGTTATTTCTACTTCATCCCTACCTTTACCTGGTTCTTTTGGCAGGCATAGCTGGCTTGGGGGCGAGCGCTATGGCTGGCGTTGCCTGCTTTGCCTCGCTCTGGATTAAAAACCCCTATGCAGCGGGTGCCGCACCTATCGGGTATCTCTTTGGATCGATAGCGTTTGAGAGTTTATTAAAAGTATATTATTTTAACATCTTTTCGGCACTATCCCTTGCTGACGCAAGATTTAATCTTCAAATCCTTACTTCTATCTGGCTGGTTCATATAATTGTTCTATATGGCATAACAGTTTTTTTGTATGAAAACGATAAGATATTACCTGTCCTGGTCTTGAGAGGAGATTAGCTGATGGATAACAGTATGCTTGTGGCTTCAGTTAAGGGGCTAATCAAAGATTACG
>QLUI01000459.1 GCA_018725345.1 Bacillota bacterium
AACTCCTAAGTAACTAGATTATCAGCAATCGGTGTCAGAGTTATTTCATACCCCAGTAGGTTTGCCCTTTTTTGCATGTTGCGGATAGTGCGCTCCTTGTGTTTCTGTTCGTAGTAGTCGATCCCGGGGTCTTGATAGGACTCTCCCGTTGTCCAGAGGTGATAGAAGATACGAGCCAGTTTGTGTGCGGTGGCGGTGATGGCGTCAGGGGCACCAAGGCGAGCGCGGATGCGTCGGTAGAAAGCGCCAAGGGCGCTCTTGCTATTGGCCAGGCTCTGAGCAGCAAGCCGAAAAGCCTTGGCAGCCCGATTGGCCACCTTACGAGTCCTGCTGCTCTTTATGCGTCCTCCGGTAATGCGATTGTTGGGACATAACCCGAGCCAGGAAGTGAAGTTCTTATATCTGGGAAAATCGCCAGGATCGAGGCCGACTTCAGAGAGAATAGTCTGGACGGTGGTTACATCTAATCCGTCGATTTGAGTGAAGTCCACACCCGCAATCCGGTACAGGTGCGTTCGCAGATCGAAGTCGGGCTCGTTTTTGTAAGGTTTCCTTCGGGTCTTCTTGTTGGGAGGGAGGGGATTGGATTCCAGGTCAACTTTGGAATCGAACTGCCTTAGATAGGCCTCGATCTCTCTGTCACACTCTGCAATCTGTTGCTGATAGAACTCGTAGAGTTGCAGAGCTTGTTTCAAGGCGAAGAGATGTTCCTGGCGGTAGTCACCTTGAAGTGCCCTGGCGATGGTGTCGGCGGAACTCTTGATGCGATGGTCTTTCATCTCAGCCAGCTTCACGAGCTCTCGTTCACCATCGATGATGGCGCCGATAATGCGCATGCCAGTGACACCGGTAATATCGCTGATGACCTTGTGGAGCTGGATGTTCATCTCGGTGAGGGCCTTCTGCATATGTTGAATATGTGCGGAAGCATAGCGGATGAGGTTATCGCGATGCCGCCAATAGCTGCGCAGAACACAGACGGAATCATCGGGACGAAAGGAGCCGGACAAGAGACCATAGGTATGCAGGCGCTGCAGCCATTCGCAATCGGATACATCGGTTTTGCGACCGGGGACATTCGCGACCTGTCTGGCGTTCACCAGGATGACTTGAAATCCACGGGTTTCAAGTATCTGAAAGGTGGGGATCCAGTATACACCGGTGGATTCCATCACTACAGTATCGATACGGCATTCCCCGAGCCAATCGGCCATCGCTTCGATATCTGAGGTGAAACAGCCGAACTTGCGAATGGGCTGATCATCCCGATCCTCAGGGACAGCGACGTAGTGCTCACCAGAGCCGATATCGATGCCGGCAGCGTTGGGGTTGATGATGGGGAAGGATTTGCGGCCTTTGGGTTGTTTTGCTTCGTGCTTTTTGGTACTATGTTTCATGGGAGTCCTCCTTGTGTGGTGATGAGTATTGATGCGCTCCGGCCCAGGTTGGTTGAGAGAATCAGTCTCCTAAACGGGATCATGACTGCTTGTAAGAAAGCAGCATGTCACCAGTGTAACAACCGAAAACGCCTGGAACCATGCTATTCAACGGGTTCAGTGACACCATTGTTGCCTCGGCTTTGACTGCCGCAGCGCACCCCTATTTTAGCTGATGGAGGGCTCCCTGTTCAAGCGGCAACCCAGTTACTTCCGTGAATAACCCCGAAGCGGAGCGTCGGGGTCCG
>QLUI01000046.1 GCA_018725345.1 Bacillota bacterium
TTGCATGATCAATTTGCGTGTGTGGACAGAGAAAATCAAAGAGTCAATAATGTGAGTGAACTCGTTTAAGCTTTGCTGAAACATCGGGGAATCAGGTGGAGAGTCTGCTCCACCTGATTAAAAATTCCCACCTACGCTTCGCTTAGAGGTGGGTGTCTTAACCCAAAAGAAAAACCAAGATAAAAACACTAGTAGAAGTATGAAGTTTTTTTAAAAATACTGAAAAAAAAAGAGGATTTTTCAGTGTATGGTCGAATAGCAATTAGAGTGATTGTCCATAATAAAGACGCTTTGCGTTTTTTGCTTGGGATGCGTCTTTTTTACTCGCTAGGGATTGCCACCCCGCAGGCGGCATGACGGTCCCTCTGCACCCCGCAAGAATAAGGGGGAATCCCCCGGAGCGTCCCCCCTTGCATAGGATCGTAGCTTCCCAAAAATGAAAGAGTTTCCTATGCAATACAAAAGCCGTCCGGTGTTAGGTGTTTTTTTGAGAGTTATGAGTATTGTTACCGGCGGTTTTTGTGCGGAATTTAGCGAATAGTGCTAAAACTTTTTGCGGAAATGCTGCAGCAGTGGTTTTGAGGTAGATCTTTAGAAAAATAAGGGAGGAGAAAACATGATTTTAATCGGAGAAAACATTCAGATTCTCTCCAAAGTAGTTTCGGAGGCACTCTCCGGCAGAAACGCCGGTCCATTGCAGGAATTGGCCAAGGAACAGGTCAAGGCGGGTGTGCACTGGATAGACTTAAACATCGGTCCTGCACGCAAAAATCCGGCGGAAGTAATGAGTTGGCTTGTTAGCAATATCCAAGAAGTCGTAGATCTGCCCCTTGTGCTTGACACTACGAACACTGTGGCGATGGAGGCAGGTTTGGCTATTTGCCGGCAGAAGCCGCTGATCAATTCCGCAGCAGGTACCCAGGAGAGCAAAGAAAAGATGTTGCCTCTAGCCCAAAAGTATGGCTCTAATGTGGTGATTTCAGTGCTTAATGATGACGGGATCCCTTCTGACGCGGCCTCCCGAGCTGAGTCAATTATGGAAACAATCGACTACGCCAATAGCATGGGCATTCCTAATGAAGATATCTGGGTCGACCCGATTATGTTGCCTATCGGTGTGAACCAGTCCGATTTCTTGGAAGTAATAGAATTTGTGGGTATGTTGCCTGATATTGCTACAGGCGTAAAATCTACCATTGGTCATTCCAATCTATCAAACGGTGTGCCGCGTGATCTGCGCCACATTATCGATCAGGTTGCTATTGTGATCTTAGGCAAAGCCGGTCTGTACTCTGCGATTGTGAACAGCTTCGATAAAGAACTGGTAGCTCTTAATGCCGGTAAAGAACAAGAACTTATTGATATTATCTTGAAAGTAATGGACGGGGAAGATCTGGACATGGCTGCCATGTCGCAAGTAGCGAGGAATTACTATAAAACAGCCAGGGTTATTATGGGACGAGAATTATATTCTCCTTCCTGGCTGGAAATTTAACATTTCGGGAGGCGGAAAGTACAATTCGGGAGGCGGAAAGTACAATGGAAAAATTTCTGGAAAAATACCCGGGCGAGATTAAGGAATTGGTGCTGGGTTCGGAAGGGAAAAAGGCTGTTGTCGCCGGGCAAAACACGTTGCCCTTCCATTCTTTTGAAGGGAAAACAGGGCAACTCAAATTTGCGCTGGAAGTGTCTGACAGTGAGCCGACAGACTGGGTTCCTTGGC
This sequence comes from Bacillota bacterium, assembly GCA_018725345.1. Classification (GTDB taxonomy): domain Bacteria; phylum Bacillota; class Dethiobacteria; order Dethiobacterales; family Dethiobacteraceae; genus GPS1B09. The sequence continues at coordinate 1,724 of QLUI01000046.1, forward strand.
TGCAGGAGTTTTATGCTGACGTCAAATCTTCTCCTGAGGCGTGGGCAAAAAAGAATGCGGAAGTTTTTGGGGCTGATTTAATTTTCCTTTCTTTAAACAGCATGGAAAAAGACGTGCCAGCCGAAGAAATTGCCGCCGGTGTGAAGAGAGTGGCAGAGGCAGTAAATGTGCCAGTGGTTGTCTTTGGTTTGGGAGAAAAAGAGAAAGATGCTGCAGTATTGCCGGTTGTAGCAAAAGTGTGTAGCGGTTTAAATCTGCTGATAGGACCGGTACTAAAGGAGAATCATCAGGAGATTGCTACTGCGGCACTAGAACATGGACATGCTATCATTGCTCAGATTTCTATGGATATCAACTTGGCTAAAGACTTAAATATTAGGCTGGGCAAGTATTTCCCGCTGGACAGGGTGGTTATCGATCCGCTGACTTGCGTTGCCGGCTATGGTCTTGATTATTCTTACTCAACCATGGAACGCATTCGTCTCTCAGCAGTTGTGTACGACGATAAGACTTTGCAGTCCCCGTTGATTGCTAGAGTGGGGAAAGAAGCATGGAAAACGAAAGAGGCTATCCAGGACGCTGGCAAAGGAATTGTTTGGGAGGCAGTCACCGCTTTTTCCTTGTTGCTGTCGGGTGCCGACATTGTAACTATGCGTCATCCAGAAAGTTTGCAACGAGTTAAGGCGATGGTAAGCTAAAATTATAAAAGAGGGGGGAAAAGAAATGAGCAAAGGGAAAATGAGGGAAGAAGAAATTAGAAGAATTATTAGAGCAGACGATGAGTGGGAGCCCGTGGGCCCAACGCCCATGCCTTCACTGATCGATCTTCGCAACTGGGACTTTCGGCTGCTCGACACCTACGAACCTTTTTACGCCCCGTTTTGCGACCTGTGCTGTCTATGTACTTACGGCAAATGTGACCTGACAGGGAACAAGAGAGGCGCCTGCGGCATTGACATTGCATCGCAGCAGGCCAGGTGGATTTTGATGTGCGTGCTGATGGGCACTGCGGCGCACGGCGCGCACGGCCGGCACATGGTTGACCACCTGATTGAAAAATTAGGCGCAGATACAAAGATTGACCTGGGCAGCCAGATAAACGTGGAGGCTCCGATTATCAGGACGGTGATGGGCCTGAAGCCGGAAACGCTCGGCGACCTGCGCAAAGCCATCGAATATGTGGAGCAGGAAATGATTCATCTGGTTTCGGCTACCCATATGGGCCAGGAAGGGAGCTACCGGGACTTTGAGTCCAAGGCCTTCCATGCCGCCATGCTGGACCACGTGGCGCTCGAGACGGCCGATATCGCCCAGATTGTCGGCTTCGGCTTCCCGACATCGGTGGCCGACACCCCGCTGGTGGACTTGGGCTGGGGTGCCGTTGACAGCACAAAGCCCACCATTGTGGTCGTGGGACATAACGCTGTCACCGCCAACGCCATTGTTGACTACCTGCGGCAGCATGACCTGTACGACAAAGTGGAGGTTGCAGGGATTTGCTGTACGGCCCTTGATGTAACTCGTTATGACAGCGGCGCCAAGGTAATCGGCCCGCTCTCACGCCAGCGGTTTTTCTTAAAAGCCGGACTCGCCGACGTGATTGTCACCGACGAGCAGTGTGTCCTCACTGATATCCCGCAGATGGCCAAAGACACCGGAGCGGCGCTGATCGCTTGTTCGGACAAGATCTGCTACGGGCTGGAAAACGCATCCGCCAGGCCGGCCGTGGATATCCTGCGCGCGGTGCTGGAGGAGCAAAAGCAGTTCCTGATTCTGGACCCGGAAAGAGCGGCCGAAGTAATTGTGCAGGCGGCTCTTGCCCTTGCTCCCATGCGGCGCGATAAGAAGCAGCTTGTGACGGCAGCGGAGGGAGCCGCACTGGCTGCCAAATGTCGCGGCACCTGTGAGGAGTGCAACAGGGTGTGCCCCAACCTTCTCCCGGTCAGCGTCGCGGTCAACCAGGCCAGGGAAGGCAATTTTGCCAAGCTCGGCGAAGTGTTCTTGCGTTGTCTTGGCTGTGGCAAGTGTGAGGAGGCGTGTGGCCACCAGATTCCCATCCTGCGCCTGATGCAGGTGGCAGCCACCCGGGATACCTACAAAATGCGTGCCGGGCGTGGCCCGATTCATGACGTGGAAATCAGGAAGGTCGGTTCGCCCATCGTCCTTGGTACTATCCCCGGCGTAATCCTTTTTGCCGGCTGTTCCAACTTCCCCGGCGACATTGATGAGGTGGCCTGGCTGGCTGAAGAGCTGGCGCGGCGCAAGTATATCGTCAACCTGTCCGGCTGTGCGGCTATGGCTGCGGCTATGAGTAAAGACGCGGACGGCAAAACTATTTTTGAAAAATATATTCCCGAGTTTGACGCCGGCTGTATCGTGAACCTCGGTTCCTGTGTCGCCAACTCCCACGTGGTGGGGGCGGCGATCAAAATTGCCAACATTTTTGCTACACTACCAAACCGTGCCAACTATGAGCTGATGGCCGACTATATTTTAAACAGAGTTGGCGCTTGCGCCGTTGTTTGGGGACCCTATTCCCAGAAGGCGCTGGCCATCGGTACCGGCGCAGTGCGGTGGGGAATCCCGGTTGTTCTGGGGCCCCACGCCTCTAAATACCGGCGCCTGTTTATGAGCAAGAAGGAGGCCAGTGACTGGACGGTAGTGGACGGCCGTACTAAACAGCGGGTAGACACTAAAGAACCCACGCCGGAACACATGATGGTGGTAACCGAGACCAAGGAAAGGGCGCTGGTCACCATCATCAAGCAGTGCTTCCGCCGCAACGACACGCCTCCCGGCCGGGCAATCAAGCTAAACAGTTATATTTCTGCCTACAAGCAAGTTATGGGTTCTTTGCCTGATGATTTGCAGAACTTTATCCGGACAGAAAAAGAGATTCCCATCGTTTACAAGCGTGAAGTGCTTGCCTACCTGAAGGAAGTAGGCTGGCAGCCTAAGCCGGTCTTGTCGCTGCCGACCATCATCGGCACTTATGAGACAGAAGTGCCCATTGAGGCCACTATTAAGTAAACCGGGTGTCAGAGGTCAGTTTAACAGGGCGAGGTCCAGTTTAACAAGAGGTCTAGTTTAACAAGAGGTCTAGTTTAATAAACAGGAGGGATCGAGTATGGCATCGGAAACAATGGTAATGCCTTATTACAAGTTCAATGTCCTGACCGGGACCAAGGCGGCCAAGGTAATCGCCGACCCGGCCGAGGGAGCCGCGATTATTGACAGGGCTAAAAATCCGCTCTATATTTTTGGTCCGGAGGTCATCGCTAACCCGGTTGGCGCCTGCCTGCTGATTGATTACGCGCTGAAAATTGCCAAATCCCGTGACATGCCCATCTGCGCCACGGCCCATGTCAAAAAAAAGATGCTGGAATTGGGGGTTAAGCCCGACTGCACGTACGATATCATTGAGATTATCCATTTTTTAAAGGATAAAAACTGGAGCGGCGTGCGCGGCAAAGGGTACCATGACCTGGTCCTGTTTGCCGGTGTCAGGTGTGACCTGGCGGAACGCGGCCTGGCCACCCTCAAGCATTTTGCCCCGCACCTGAAGACGTTTGCCGTTTGCCGCCGCAGTCACCCGAATGCTGACTTTGCGGTGCCGGTGATTGTCAAGGGCGACAAGTGGCGCGAATACCTGGAAGGGTTAATCGAGGCGCTGGGAGTCAAAGCGTAATTTAAAAATTTACGAAACTGCACAGGCCGTTTAAAAGCAGTTACACCTAACCCGGCGTAGCCGGAACCAAACCTTACCGAATTATTTTTCTTTCCAGTTTGCGAAGATGTTCAGAGTTAAGTGTCTAAAGATGAGTAGTTAGAAATTTACAGATAGGGAGGAAGAGAAATATGTATCCAGTTGATGTAGGTCCGCAGTATGAAGGGGAAAGAATCCGCAAGGGCGAGTTTCAGGTGGAGTTTGGCGGCCCGAGCGTGTCGCACAAGGGCGAGCTCGCCACCGTCAGGGGACTTGATGAAGTAGAGCACGACAAAATAACCGTTACCGGTCCCGACATTAAGGATTTGCCCGAAGGCTATTCCGGTTCGTTTTTCATCAAGCTGGACGTGGCCGGAGAGGCGCTGGAAAAAGACATGGAAGCGGTGCTGGAGAGGCGCATCCACCAGTATATCAACTATATTGAAGGCGTCTTCCACATGGCTCAGCGTTCTGACGTCTGGATCCGCATCCACAAGAATTCTTTCAAGAATGGTCTGAACTCACTGGAGCATGTCGGGCGGATTCTGATTGACCTGTATACCGCCGAGCTGCCGGTGATTGAAAAAATGTCGTTGGAATTTGCCACCGACCCGGCCAGGGTGCAGGAGCTGCTGGGCGGGGCGATGAAGGTGTACAAGGAGCGGGACGAGAGAATGAAAGGCCTGCGCGAAGAAGACGTGGAGGAATTTTACGGTTGCGTACTCTGTCAGAGTTTTGCGCCGACCCACGTTTGCGTGATTACACCGGAGCGGGTAGGCCTGTGCGGCGCGGTCAGCTGGTATGACGGCCGGGCCGCCACTAAGGTAGATCCGGAAGGCGCTCAGTTTGCTATCCCCAAAGGCAATCTTGTCGATGAGGAAGGCATTGGTTATGATAACGTCAACGAAGTAGTAGCCGAGCGAACCATGGGCGAATCTACGCGGTTCAGCCTGCACAGCGCCCTCTCCTATCCGCACACATCGTGCGGTTGCTTTGAAGCTATTGTCTTCTATATTCCTGAAGTAGACGGCTTTGGCATCGTTTCCAGAGATTTTGTGGGCTCCACCGTAGTCGGTAATCCGTTCTCCACCTTGGCCGGCATGGCCAGCGGCGGCAAACAGAACGAGGGGTATCTTGGTGTCGGCGTTCAGTACCTCTCTTCTCCCAAGTTTCTGATTGGAGACGGCGGCTATAGCCGGGTGGCATGGATGCCTTCTACTCTAAAAGAACTGGTTCAGGAAAGCGTGTCGGAGGGGTTGCTCGATAAAATTGCCACAGAAAAAGATGTCCAGAATGTGGATGAATTGACTGAATTTATGCAGAACGCCGGGCGCCTCTAAGGGTTGCCGTAAAGGAGGATTTATATGCCTGTCAAAGCTTCAGATATTCAGAAAATGCTGCCGGAGAACGGCAAGAAAAATTGCAAGGAGTGCGGTGTGGCCACCTGTTTTGCTTTTGCTATGAAATTGGTCAATGCCGGAATCACTCTGGATAAATGCACTTACCTTTCTGCCGATGTCCGGCTACAGCTGGATGACATGCTGCAGCCGCCAATTAGGCAGGTTTTTATCGGTACAGGCTCCCGGCAAGTGGCCATTGGGGAAGAGGAAGTCATGTTTCGTCACCAGAAGACATTTTTCCGTGCTCCCGGCATGGCATTGTTGATTGCGGACGGGGAAGATGAGGAGTCTTACTCCGCCAAGATTGCCAAGATTGGTTGGCAGTTTGAAAGGCTTAACAAGATCTCTCGTTTTGATCTAGTCGCTATAAGCCATACGAGCACCGATGGTGGAAAGTATCTGCAGTTGGTGCAGAAGGTAATGGCTGAGACTGACGCCGGCCTGATTCTGCTGGCGACAGAGCCTGAAGTTTTATTGTCGGCTTATGAGGCAAGCAAGTCCAGAAACCCGTTGGTTTGCGTTACTGACAGCAACTATGCGCAAGTTGTTCCTCACTTGGCTAAAAGTGCAGCCGTCTGCGCCAGTGCGGACGGTTTGGATAATCTAGCGAATTTAGTCGGCAAGCTGAAGGAAGCTGGTTTTGCAAACCTTGTTCTCGATTCTAGTTCGGGCAGCCTGGTTGAGCTTGTGCGGGATCAGACTACGATCCACCGTGCCGCTCTGCTTCATAAATTCAGGCCTTTTGCTTTCCCAACCTTGTTCCTAGCTGCCAGAGTAACAGCTGATCTGGAACAGCAAATGTTGCTGGCTGTCGCAGGCGTAGCTAAGTACGCCGGTATTATTGTGCTGGATGATATCTCATCCGAAAATTTTCAGGCATTACTGACGGTGCGTCAGGATATTTATACCGACCCGCGCGTGCCACCCACTGTGGAAAGCAAAGTCTACGGTTTTAACGAAGCTGATGAGAGCGCCGCGGTGCTGGTCACCACCAATTTTGCCCTGACATATTACGCTGTGGCCGGTGAAGCTGAAAACAGCAAACTGCCAGTTTTCCTGCTCTGCCAAGATACCGGAGGCTTGTGTGTTCTGGCAGCCTGGTCAACAGGCACCTTTAGCCCTGAAACAATCGCGGAAATGGTTAAAAAACAGGCCGTGGCGGCTAAGGTGACTCACAAGCAGCTGGTTATTCCCGGGTATGTCGCCCGTATCAAAGGCGATTTGGAAGAAGAATTGCCGGACTGGGAAATTCTTGTGGGACCAAGGGAAGCGGTCGACCTGCCTAAATACCTGAATGAGTTGAAAAAGCGTCGAGAGAATGTAGCATAAGTCTGTTTGGTTATTTCTAAGGAGGTAGCCAAGGTGAAGATAGCTGTTTTGTATAGTGGAGCCTTCGGTCTAAAAGTTCTCAGTCACTTGCGCGATGTGGAAAAGTTTTGCACCGGCTGTACCGACTGCACTGAATGTCGTCGTCAGTACGATTTGAACTATTCCCGGGATATCGCCATTGCTTGGGAACAACCTGACAACCTGCCTGTCATGTTGGAGGAAGACCCGCTTCAGTACCTGCCGCCTGCTTCTAAATTCAAAGGCGTGCATACTGTGCTGGCCATAAACTTGCAGCAGGACATCCTTCTCTCCCTGCCGGAGCAATGTATCCAGGCAGGGGTGAAGGCGTTGGTTGTTCCGCTGGAGGATCCGCTCTGGCTGCAGGGCGGTGCCCGCAGACAGGTGGAACAGAAAGCTAAGGGGACAGACTTGGAAATCGTTTTCCCTAAACCTTTTTGTGCTTTGCGGGAGAACGAGGTTCACCCGGAGGTTAACAAGTTTATCCGCCATTTTCGCATAGGGTTTCCCTTGTTCACTGTCAGAAAAATGGACGGGGTGATCCAAGAAGCCAGAGTTGTGCAAAGTTCCCCCTGCGGGGCAGCTTACTTTGTAGCACGCAACTTGGCGGGTGTGCCTGATGATGAAAAGCTGCATGAAATAGTCGGCAATAAGTGGCATAATTATCCCTGCACCAGCAGCATGAAAATGGACAGGGAGTTAAAAGACACCGTCCTGCATTTTGCAGGCGAGCTGCACCGTGAAGGAGTGGACATGGCTACCAGTATTGCAGAAGATCGGCGCTAAAGCGCGGATCCCGCCGTTACCTGTCCATGTAGGTATTATTTCGCCAGTTCTTGGCAGTGACTTGGTCAATGGACTTCTTTTGCAAATAGCGCATGACGTTTTCGGCGGCCATTTTATCTGGGAAACTGACCCGGTACGGGCGGCGGAAAAACTTTTGGAGGCACTTGATCTGCGCTCCTGGAAGTTGAAGGTTCACGGACAGGCCGCAGAAAAATTCAGCGCCCCACTGACGACTGCCTGGTAAGGCAAGCGTGTAGAGTTTTTGACATAAAGCAGCACAAAAAAAGGGACGTAGCGAAACTAAGGTTTCGTTACGTCCTCTATTTTTATACTGGTTCACCTTTTTCCCTCATCCTAACCCTCTCCCAGAGGGAGAGGGGATATTGGGGTAGGAAAAGGGTGTTTTCAGTGTAGCTGTTTAGCCCAAAATTAGCGCCAGGTCATTTTCCGGGGTAGAGATGGGACGAAGGTTAAATTTTTCTACCAGAACGTTTAGTACATTGGGGGTA
>QLUI01000460.1 GCA_018725345.1 Bacillota bacterium
CCATGGCAGCCGTCTGCCACGAATTAGCAAAAGAACTGCCTGGAGCCAAAGTGGAAAAAGTTGTGCAGCCTCGTCCCCTGGAAATCATCCTACATTTGCGAGGCCGCCACAAATCGTTTCAGTTGCTTTGTTCTGCCGATTCACATTTGCCACGCATCCACCTCGCTGAATCCAAGCCGGAAAATCCTCCCGCCCCGCCCCCTTTTTGCATGCTCCTCCGCAAACACCTAATCGGCGCTCGCTATCTTTTTGCGGAACAAAGCGGTCTTGAGCGCATCCTCTCACTGCACTTTGGCGGCTATGACGATTTTGGCAATGAAATAATAAAAACACTCCAATGCGAAGTTATGGGCAAACATTCTAATATCATTCTCACCATGCCACGCGATGCAGGCACTTACATTCTCGGTTCCATTAAAATTGTCACTGAAGAGATGAGCCGCCACCGCGTTGTCCGGCCTGGCGAACTATACATTCTCCCTCCTGTCCAAAACAAATTAGATCTTTTCACGCTGACTGAGGAACGTTTGGCAGAAAAGCTGACAGAACTGCTGGAACAACCTATTGAAAAAGTTCTTGTTTCTGCGATAATGGGTCTCGGGCCTGAACTGGCCCGAGAAATCACATACCGGGCATCTCGCGGCGACGATGCCCATCCCCTTGAAATTAGCAGATCGCTTACCATTGAATTGCGCAAGCTGGCGGAAATAATCACGCGAGGCAACTTTACTCCCTGTCTTGCCCAATCCCCGGGTAGCCGGCCATTCTTTTCCCCTGTCTCCATCACCAGCCTTGCTCCGGAGTTCCTCACTCCATACCCATCGGTAAACCAAGGGTTGGATCTTTTTTTTAGCAGGCAACTGCGTATCCTGCGAGGAACAGAACTGAAACAGCGGCTAATCCAGACAGTTAGTAGCGCCATCTCCCGAAATGAAAAAAAACGACAGTTCCAGGAAAAAGAACTGTTAGAAATGGCAGAAGCCGATAGCTACCGGATTTGGGGAGAAATGCTCACAGCCAGCATAAACCTCATCTCCTCCGGCGCAAAAGAAGTTTTTGTGCCTAATTACTACAACATTGAGCAAGAGAAAATCTGCATTCCCCTAAACCCCGCACTCTCTCCCCAAGGAAACATTCATCGTTATTTTAAAAAATACCGCAAACTAAAAGACGGCGAAAAAATCCTTTCGCTCCGTCTTAACGAAACAGTTAAAGAACTGATGTATCTGGAATCCCTGCTATCTGCGCTAACACACGCTGCTCTGGAAGATCTTGATGAAATTCGCGAGGAAATGGAGCAGGGCGGCCTGATCCGTGAACGCAAAACAAGGAAAAAAACTATACCTGCCGTTTCAACTCCCCTGCAATTTATCTCCGTTGACGGGATAACCATCTATGTAGGCAAAAACAACCGACAAAATGACCGATTAACTTTGCGCGATGCTTCCCCTCACGATACTTGGCTCCACGCAAAGGATATTCCCGGTGCCCATGTAATTATCAAAAGCTCAAACCCGCCGGAATCTACTCTACTGGAAGCTGCCTGCCTGGCTGTCCGTTACAGTAAAGCAGCCACATCAGCAAATGTCCCAGTGGACTATACTTTAGCCCGCCATGTACGGAAGCCTAAGAGCGCTAAGCCTGGCATGGTAATTTATGATCACCATCGAACGATTTAT
>QLUI01000461.1 GCA_018725345.1 Bacillota bacterium
GCTTTTGTTGCACGAGAAAGTGTATCTGAAGTTCCGAATGGGTTGAGGGCTTTGGGTGAGGGCGTAAGCGCGAACCAGATACACGATAGACGAAGCCTTTTTATTCATATCTTACTTCGATGCCATCATTTTTATAAATTGCAGAAAATGTCTTGCGGACAGACGAAGTTCGCCGTATGCAAATTTGGGCGGAGCAAAGCGAAACAACCATATACAGTTTCATCTCAGCGATTTTGCCGTTATGACACGAAAATCGTAGCAGAACTCCAGTTTTGCAGAGACACGAACTAACCCCGCAGGTAGAAGAACTGAACGGGACCGGTTAGCTCCAAGTTTTGAGCGAAGCTTGGAACAAGCTAAGAGCGTCCCGGAGGTGGCGGTCTTCGACTGGGCTGAACTCAGCACGAGCCATAGCTTCCGGGACGCGGCGCAAGTAGTCCCTCATGCGGATGTCTCGCCGAAGGGGTGTGTTGATGTGTTTCTCCACTATTTCGACCATAGCCGAGAGATAATGTTCGCGGCCTTCAAGTGAGATTCTCCATTCGGGCTCGTAGAGACGGCCCAACTTCACCCATTGGTCAAAATACTGTGGCAACTGCTCTAGCTCGCCTTTTCTTTCCAGACTCCGGCGGAAAAGGTTGAGTAGGTCCTCTCCCTGAATTGATCGCACCTTGACTACCAGTGCAAAACGACTCATAACCGTTGGGCGCATGCCAATGTCCGCTCGGAGGTCCCCTGAAAAGATGTCACCTTCTGGATTGGCAAAGGCGAGCATCGTAAAGTGGCTTTCGATCGTCTCGTGCATCTTGGCTGAGTGGACATCGCATCGGCCGTTGGACAGCAATTCCAGGCAATAGCCCAAGTCCACTGGGTCGATCTTGTCAAACTCGTCCACGAGCACAGTTTTCCCATCTGAGAATCCTAGGGCACCAAGCTCCCCCGTGCTCCGATTGCAGACCAGTCCTGCCCTGGTAGCATTTCCACCAACGGGCGTTAGTCCAGAGAAGTTCTGGAGCAGGATTTCTCGGGCCAGGGTTTTGGCAGAAGCAGGCTCGCCGATCACCAGCACATGAACAGGATCCCGAGGTGGTGAGAAGGCACCCAGGGCAAGCACTTGCTTCATGACCTCCTGGCCCTGAATTTCCCTAAAGACAGATTCCGAGAACCCGACGAATCCCCGCTCCCTGGCAAAAGACTGGATCTTTTCCTCGGACAGCGTGATGCCCATGTCTGAGAGATCCTTTGCCTTCTTCTCATGAAGCCGTTCGGTCAACTTTTGGGCTTCTAGTGCAATTTTGGCAAAATCTCGGGGGATCGAAGGAATGTGGCCCTCGAGATGGGTCTGGCAAAAATACTTGTAATGACATGTGCATCGGTCGACACTGGTTTCCGGACAAGGGGTATAGTCGGAAGGGTCATAATACGAGCAACGCTGGCCGGGTCTTGCCTGGAGTTGTCGGAAAAGTAGGAGCGTATCCCTTAGCTCAAGAGTGCAATTCGAGTCATCATATGCACTGAGGACGCTCTTGACGGCAGCAATGACGCCACGAGAAGGGAGGTCAACTTGGATTTTGATAAGGTCACTCTGAATAGAGATGCTCTGGACATGTCTAATGGCGAGGATATTGTGGGCCCGGGTAATCAGGGCATCCCCTTTGCTTTTCCCCATGCCCA
>QLUI01000462.1 GCA_018725345.1 Bacillota bacterium
TAGCGACCTTGTGGAGTTCCTGACTAGCGGCAGAGGCTTGCCGGCTTAACAAAATAGCGGATTGTTTGTCTGCAGCGAACTGGGGCTTATGTTGCTTTGCCTCATCTCATCTCCGGAAAAGTATTGACAGCCCCAGGGCGAGGGGTATAATCTTTATACAAGTCGAGGCAGTCAAGAACAGTAGCAGTCATTTGATAGTATTACCTAGCTCCCAATGCAGTCCGTTTGATCCGAGGTTCTTGACTCTGGCAGGTGACAAACTGTCGCCTCTGTTCTTCTATCTTAATTGGTTGTATAATTGGGCAAGCGGAGAGCATCAATGGCTCGGAGATGGATTTACTACCAGGAAGGGTCTCAAGGAACAGGCATCGTCCGGATCATCATAGACGAAGCCAAAGTCTCAACACAAGTGACAACGCTCGGCACTCTCCTTAGCTTCCCGATCGAGTGGGAGTGGAACCCTGAGACGTGGCGTGAAAGGGGTATCTCTTGGGACATGATTTACGGGGCTGGTGAGTTGTTGTGGCATGACGGGCAATGTCTCGCGATGTCGTTGCCGTTGCACCCTGTAAATGGAAACCTGCCGCGAGATATAAAATATGTTCTCGGATTGACTCAGCTCGAAGAAATCGAGGCTTTGAGGGACGGATGTGACGCGAGGTTTGACCTTAGAATCACCCTCATCATGTCTGCGGACGCCAACGTAAATCTGCCGAAGCGGGGGGTCGATTCTGCTATATCCCGTTGTATCATAAAAATTCAGTCGTTCCAAATTGACCTGTTCGTCAACATCCCTAAGTCCCGATATGAGGAAAACCTGCTACCTCACATGGGCCTGAACGGCCTCGCATTTTTGACGATCACTTTTCCGCCAGGCACAAGACGCATGTTTTCTGCCGCTCTATACGAGTTGCAGCGGGCCGAGGCCACGCTAAGAACCGCGGTGACGGAAGAGCAATTTGAAAGTGTAGTGCTGCAATGCAGAAATGCGGTGGATGCCCTCCTGAACCAATTCCACCTCGAGTTGCCCAAGAGAGGAGATGGTAAACCGGATGCATCGTTTGGAGCTCGCGTCGACGCCTGGGCTGAGCAATGCCTTCGCAGCGTCTTGAGTGATAGCCAGGTCCAGAGTGTTCGGGAGATACTCAAGGCGGTTTGGCAGCCCTATTCTGGCGCTACAAAACCTGGACCCGCTCACCACAGTCGTGCCTTTGCTACGTTCGCATTGCAGCAGGCAGCATCTGTTGTCAAACTAGCATCGGAAATCCTTTGGTCGAAAGAACGGGAGTAACCGATGTGTTGTTCCGCGTGGCTTGACCCTTTCTAGCCAGTGAATGTCAGCCAACTTGAAGCAAGTAAGTAGGGTTAGCTAGAAGTTTGGCTTTCGCCAGTGCGGTGGTATAATGAGGACAAGGCGGCGGAAATAGACGTGGTAACCAGAGAGCTGACACTGAGAGGTTTTAAGCTCATGGATGAATTCCGCAGATGGGACGAATCCGAATTGCGCAGGCTGTGTGAACAGCATGCCTTGGAAAGTGCCTTTCTCGAATTCAAGAGCAGTCCAACGATTGATCACCAAGATACGAACAAGATTGCTGCGGTTGTCTGCGCCTTTGCTAATGCGGGAGGCGGACAAGTTCTATTTGGTGTTCAAGAAAGCAGTGAC
>QLUI01000463.1 GCA_018725345.1 Bacillota bacterium
ACCGAAAGGTCGGAAGAGCAGGCTGTTGTCAATCAGCCAAATGTGACGGACATCAATCTAGTCACAAGCTACCCCCCTCGTGGGGGTAGTAATTGACCCAGCAAGGTTCTCTTATCCCGATTCGAGAAGACTATCCCCTCGTGTATTCTGCTGACAAGCGGTACGGCAAAGACGGTATTCAATAGACCGCCGGCCAGGATTCCGACTGCCTGAAAGGAATGGCCCATGATAAAGGATGGCTTTGAGTTGGATTCGGATTCCTGGTGAATGCCTTTAACCGCAGGCATTTTTTTGCCTTCTTTGGGGATTTTGATCCCGTCACCAACGAGAAGGAGACGGCCATTCACCTTCAATGCCTTGGGGAAAATCTTAAGGACGGTTCGTGTCCAAATGGTTGTGAGCTTCTCAAGATTCAGACCGCTTCCATGGAAAAAATCCAGAATACGATCATAACAGCTCTCCTGAAGTCCGAAGGCTCGAACGATGCTGGTGATGCCCAGGAGATCGATTCTCACCGACATACCGGCGACACAGGTTATGAACCACAGGAAAGTCCTACACCTGGAACATGACGATCTCAATTGCATTACCGCATTCAACCAATGAGCCCATAGCTTCATTGTGCCCTCCTCAGAAAATGTGTTGACAAACTCGTACAGCATGTATATTCCACACAACATGACAACGCAAGATCTGAGTCCACTGGAAAATGAAATCGAAAAGATAAAAAATGAGCTTCGGGATATTGGCGAAATGCGGCCGGGCTCCTTAACTTTGCAATACAAGATTCCAGACCAAAAGAAAGGTCCTTATTATCAGCTCAGCTTCACGCATAAAATGCGGAGTCGGACCCATTATGTTCGTCTGGATCAGGTCGAGGAGATCCGCAAACAAATTGAAGTTTACAAACGGTTCAAGAATTTGGTAGAGAGGTGGATAGTATTGGCCATTGAGCACTCACAGGTCAAAATGAAACAGTAAACAGCACAGAAATGAAGAGAACACAGCGTCCCCCGGAGACCGATTTTATGGAAGGCTTTGCACAATGGTTGGAGTCCGAAGAGGGGCTTCAATCTCAAGAAGCGGTGGATTGTGTATATAACGCCCTGGACGGCGCCTCAGTTGATATATCCGAGAAAAAGATTATCTGGTCTGATGGACAGCGCCTGACCATAGAGCAAAGTGCGGAAAGAATCCATCGTGAGACGAACCTTTGCCAGGATACCATTATAAGTCATATCATCGGATGGCTTCAGATGGAGTATGTGCCGGAGGGGCTTGACGATGAGCAAATGGAAATGTTTGAATGTCGGATCAATGCGTGGGTGGAAGAATGTGAAGTGATCCGGACGCAATTAGCTCCCTTTTGAACCACAAAAGATATCAAGAACTCGGTACTCTCAAGCAATTAACCCATGGTTCGCTCATTTTTCAACCACAACATGTATGCTTTGTGGGTGCTCAAGGTACAATATGTTGTGGCCATAAAGGAAACTATGGGTGTTCTGACTAGAATAATCATTAAGCGCTGATCCTACATGTTTCCATATGTTATGTTTATGTGCATAAATACTGTTATGTATAGCTCATAATTCAAAAATTGGTTTTAATATTAGCGAACCATGGGAATTAAGATAGGGGATAAGAAAAGCGCCGCCTCCGTTC
>QLUI01000464.1 GCA_018725345.1 Bacillota bacterium
ATGATAAAATTAAATTTTAGGGACAGGAGCAATGGTTATGATGCCCGATGCTGCGAACTGGAGAGCCGTTTTTATTGATCAGTTGATGAGGGATGGTTTCAGCTCTTGCTCAATCACAGTCGGTCTACCTGAGCGAGATGAAAGCAAAAAAGTTGTTTGACTTCAGCGGAGTAGTACCGGACTGGTTGAGTCTGCAGAACATTGAGCAAGACCGTACGCAAATACGGTACTTTTTGACATCTAATTCCGTGCAGGCACGATGTCCATCTTGCCAAGTGCTAAGCACGACAGCCTGTCATGATTACTACACAAAAGACATACAGGACATTCCCTTCAATAATAAGGCTGTGTATCATGTTATTCACCTCAATAAGTTCTTTTGTGGCAATCCTGAGTGTGATTGCAACAGGTTTTTTGAGCGCTTTCCAGGTTTTACTGAGGAGAGAGCAAGGAAGACGACTCGCTTTATTGAATTCTGTATTAAACGATCCAGTGCATGCGGGTGGAGCGGTGCAGAACATGAGTTACGGAGAGAAGGCGCTGTGGTCAGTAATGACTCACTCGGACGCTACTTAAAATCGGAAGCTGAGAAGAAGATTGAATCCAATATGGAGCGAGATGATGTGCGAGTTCT
Organism: Bacillota bacterium; assembly: GCA_018725345.1. GTDB lineage: Bacteria > Bacillota > Dethiobacteria > Dethiobacterales > Dethiobacteraceae > GPS1B09. The sequence continues at coordinate 635 of QLUI01000464.1, forward strand.
TGCTGTAGACGACATCAATCTACGAAAAGGGGACAAGAGTTCCGGTTGCACGGTACTGATTGATGCAGAGAGACATAAGGTATTGGTTATTATCAGCGGTACAACAAAGGAGATGACCGTACGAGCTTTGGAGATATTTCTTTCGGTACAGTTTTTCAGCAGTGATAGATCAAGATCCTCTTCATCCGCAGGGAAGGAGTGCGAAAAGACACAAGTGGCGGTTCGGTTTCACCTAATCAAAAACGCACAGGATGCGGTCAAAGCCGCACTGATGGCAAACATCCCTGCGCAGATTTTTCTCACGCGTTGGGGATGGTTGGGTGGCGGCATTCCCAGAGGATTCGGTGGCGGATCCTAAGCCATACTTCTACGTTCCAGACGAACAGGTTGAGGAGTACATCAAGATTGCAGAACTGACACCTGCCAAAGCCAAGAAATATCGAAACACCGTTAAGCTACTGGAATTAGCAGACAAAGGTCTAAGGACGGCGGACATCGCAAAAGAGCTGGATATTTCGATGAAAGAAGTGCAGGCGTTGCGCAAAAACAGCTGCCAATACACTTAGCTATGTCCAAGACAAGATCGACAAGAAAGTCTCTGTGCAGAACGAAGCTACGAGAAGCCGGGAAGAGAGAATACGCAAGGAGCACCCGGGAAACGGTGGGAGGTCCAAATGTACAATCGGCAAAAATGTCTATTGTTGAGCCATATCGGGATACAGTGATCGATATGGTAAAGTCGGGTGGCAATCATAGAACGATACATCCAGTAATCCAAAATATGGGCTATTCGGGCAGCTGCAACGCCATTTATCAGTACATTTTAAAGTTACGCAAGGAACACCCAGAGCAATTTCAGCACAATCCGGAAGAATCGCCACCTGAGCTGACAATAGAAAGCTATCCGAGAGACAAAGTTTATCTTGGTTTTTCTTTTGGGTTAAGACCCCCACCTCTAAGCGGAGCGTAGGTGGGAATTTTTAATCAGGTGGAGTAGACTCTCCACCTGATTCCCCGATGTTTCAGC
>QLUI01000465.1 GCA_018725345.1 Bacillota bacterium
ATCTGGACAGTAAGCAGGTTTCCTCCAGACCTATCCCGGGCTAACGACTTCCTCCCGGTTTTGATGACGTCCCTACGCTTTCGACACTTTATCAGCGGTTCACTGGTGTTCGTCTCCATTGGCACTTACCTGACGAGGTCTCGCCTCGCCTTTTACCGTAACGCTCACTACCACGACTTTTGACCGCAGCAGCTTACGGTGGTTTGAAGCCTCCACCTGCATGGCGGCTCCGAAGGGCCATCCTTCATCTTCAGTTAAGCATAGCTTCGGGCTTATGCAGCCCTACGCCTTCTTGGCGCACTATCATCTGCATAGCGGACAAACCTGTGACCTCTGCTTTCCAATAGGCGGTCAAAGCTTGTTAGATAAATGTTGCTGAGTAGAGGTGACAGGTTTCCGCCTTGTGGCGTGCCTTCTGTAGTGGGACTTAAAAGACCGTTAACCATAACCCCACTCTTTAGAAATTTGCGTATGAACCTAATGACGGCTTCGTCCTTCACCTGTTCCCTTACCATACCTATCAGTAAGTCATGATTGACGGTATCGAAATACTTAGCAAGGTCTATGTCAACGACACGCTTGTATCCCTGCTCGTAGTATTCCTTTGCTCTTTTCATAGCTTGCTGTGCATTTCGCTTTGGTCTAAATCCAAAGCTACTGTCCGAAAATGTAGGCTCAAAGATTGGCTGTAATACCTGTACCAACGCTTGTTGTATCATGCGGTCAATGACCGTGGGAACACCAAGCAGGCGAATTCCGCCATCAGGTTTGGGTATTTCAACCCGTCTGACAGGCTGGGGCTTGTATCTTCCACTCCTTATGCTTGCCAACAATTCTTCCTTGTGCTCTTTAAGGTACGGCAACATCTCGTCAACTGTCATTCCGTCAATGCCTGCGGCACCACCGTTTTGCTTGACTCGCTTGTATGCTGCATTAAGACTATCCCTATGCAGCACTTTCTCAAAGCTTGCTTTCTGCACCGTCTTTCTCTGCGGTCTCCAATGAGGCAACGCTCCGCACTCCCTTGCTACTCTCTGTTTCTACCATACCCTCACAAGGGTAGCCTGCTTTCGCAGTTTTCTGCTCTCTATGCATTGCTTCACCTTCTTCCGTTTGAAAGACTACCATTGTTCGGTCCTTCCCGAAAAAAAAAATTCGGTACTATGACCTCTGCTGACTTCTTGCGGTTCAGCCCCACATCACTGTGCAACTTGTCGCTGTGGGTTGCCTATCCATCCCTCTTGTCGGCGACCCCCGCAAGATCTCCCCTGTTAAGAACGATAACCTTCCTCTCATACATCTGCCACATTTACACCATAGGGTTCGGGTGGTATTGGACTTTGTGTTGTTTGGCACACTCGTCCGCCCTACAAATGCCTTGTATGTGATTTCTGTTCGTCAGACCGAGAGTTTGCATTAGACTTCCTTCAGATTCCACCTCACGATGGACACCCTTGTCCTCTGCTAACAGTTCCTACCACCAAGCCCATAGCGGACTTTCACCGCCAAGCTATCGCCCATGCCGGGCAAACCCAGAGAAATCCTAAGGCTATCTAGCCTTAGGATTTAACCAAAATGGACATAGCAACCAGTTGTGGGTGTTCAAGAAACACCGTCACAAACGTCTTGCAGCGGGCTGCAGCTTGTCGGATAGG
>QLUI01000466.1 GCA_018725345.1 Bacillota bacterium
CGGGACCTCCCGGCTGACTGGGATTTCCTCCTCGATGGGTTCCTCTTCTTCGGCGACGTACATGTAGTGCAACACGGTGCCCACTATGCCGATAAGGGCCATAAGAACGAGCCCCGCCAGTATCCGCTGCCGAGCTTCCCGGAAGAGAATAAAGGAGACGGCGGCGCAGACAATTATGGTAACGACTGTGATGCGCAAAAACCAGTAGAACCAGTACATGTCGAAGAGAGCTGCGGGACCGCCAGGGGCTCCGATTTCTCGCTCTATTATTGGCAGAGGTCTGCCCGGGCAGAGCGCCAATTCCTCCATCCCGGCGGCGAGAATCCCGAGAAGCAGGATAATCCCCACTCCCACAGATATGATAAGCCATCCTCTTTTCATCTCCGACCTCATCACCGGGCCGAATTACACAGGCCGACCATTCTCTCCTGCTCGGCCGACCCTAGGCAGAGCCGGTTCAAAAAATCATCTCTAACCCCGGCACACTCTTATTGCACCTCTAGTGCATTAACTAACCCATCTAACGATTCGTATGGATTGTACCAACAATCGGCCGGCTTGCTTGTAAGGCTTTCAGCTTTAGCTCGGCAGTCAAAGCACGCATAACGATATTCGCAATCCTGACAGGTTTCGATCTTGTCTTTGGTTAGTCTCCAAATTTGCTTCAAGCTATCCGAAGCGATGATGTCAGGCAAGCTTTGATGTTGCACATTTCCCAAAACTATGTCTCGTACAAGAGGACAGGGCAAAACATCTCCTGTAGGGGTGATGACTATCCTGCCTCTCCAGCAATTGTGGCCATGTAGTCTAGCTATAAAGTCCTCCTTACTAATTTTTAGAAAGGCTGGCTTCTTATGCAGTGGCATAAACTGCAGCGGCATAAACTCATCGGAAGCAATGGAGCAACCACGGCCGACGGGTAGCACTCGACAGGCTCTAACTTGGGCGACACCCAGTTTTTCTTTTGCAAACTGAATAGTTTCACAAATACACTATATCATGGGGGGGAAAGGTTGTCAAATATCCTCATCGCTCATTTTGAGGGGTCTCTCCCTCGATATAGCAGTGATTTGTCGACAACACTCACTAATGGATATCGGAAAACGGAGAAAATAAGGCCGCAATCCATTCCCCGCCTTCGCGAGGACAAGTCTATCCCCCATTTCCCTCACTTAGCAGCGATACCTCCCCTTTAGGGATCGCCAACTCTCCCTTTCCCCGCATTCGCGAGGACAAGCTTTTGGCCGATACAGACCTACCATTATTGCCACCAATCAGGTCGGCGCAAATTGATAGTATACCCGCCGCCAGATGTCAAACCAGGGGCAGTGCCTCCCGAACGAGAGTCGGAGGCACCGAGCATGTCTCACCAATCGGCAGGCCAGATAGACCAGATCCTGCATCACGCTGCGCACCCGGCGCCGTGAGACCTGCTTGCGAATGGGGGCGTCAGCCTCCTGCAGGCTTTCCTGGCCAATCAACCTCAACAGGTTGTAGGCCACCATCCCCAAAAGCAGCACCAGCTCGTTGGTCTGGAACTTCCCCGACGGCAATCGTTCCAGGTCCAGATCGGTCTTCAACTCACTGTGGAATTGCTCGCTGGTTCCATGTGCTTGATATAACTTCACCACCGTCTTGGGGTCATCA
>QLUI01000467.1 GCA_018725345.1 Bacillota bacterium
CGGTAAGGGTGGTATATGAAAGATATCGCTTTTTCAACACCGAAACTGGCGAAGAAATTGACATAAGGGCTGATAATGTGCAGGCTTTTGTTACAGCTCCAGGGAAGAAAGAACAACAAATAACTACAGGAAATATCTTTTATCTGATGCCAATATATCCATTCAGTCTGCCGGGCGAATATTCGTTCCGCGTTATGACGGCCGACGGCAAAACACACGAATATAACTTACTCTTTAATGAGCCGCGCAGAGTAGAACTTACTTTAGGGGAAGAAAGAAAACTGGAGGCAAACGGAGTTAAAGATTTTCAGGCGGTGAGCATAACGGGCGTGAGTTTGAGTGGCGCCGAAATAATATTTCACATTTTACCGAATAATATAACACAGACACATTCGGCTGGTGCGGACGGTTCTTTTTTGGTGGAATCGGACGCTTTAAAAGCCCGCCCCAGCGTGTTTTTAGTAAAACAAAACAATATTTGGCATTATGCCGAGATCCTGTAATATGATATAGTATTAAAAATATAAAATATGCTTAAAAGAAAAATTGTTTTAATAATCATAATTATTATACTTATTATTGGCGGCTTAGTTTATACGTATTTAAGGTTTCAAAGGGGTAATATTCCGAAAGATTATGTGCTTGAAAAAGAGATTATGACCATAGAGCCGGGAGAATTGCAATATGAAATTGTTAGAATCGGCAGAATAGCCGACCCCATTGCAAAAATAATGACATACGATGTTGTAGCTGAAAATATGGATGTACAAAAGGTTCGGGCTATGGCAGAAAAAATTATAAGTGACATCAACAGAGAAGACCCTGATATTGACCATATTTCCATATTGTTTTTCACCGATAGGAATTTAATAGAAACACACCTACCAAATATTGCTCGGGCTATTTGGTGGCCAGAAACTGGTGGAATTACTTCAGAAATAGCCGAAAAAAATTTAAGAGATAATTATATAGTTTCTGTAATAATGAAAGAATCAATACCTGTCCTCAGGTAGCTCCCTAGTATAAATCTTATGGAAGAAATAAACAAAAAATACAAATTACTTCACAGAAAGTTGTTTTTGATTATTCCCCTAGTTATGTTTACCCTTTTCCTAGGGATAATTCTGGTCGCTTATACTGTCAATACTAATAACGTAAATGCAACCGGCACCTGTGAAGCCGGGTGGCAAATTGGCTTCGCGCACATGATAAATTGTCACGGTATTTGCGAAGTTGTAGGAAAAGAACATTGGGGCGATGACTTTTTTGTGCCCACAGCAACTGCAATCGAATGGGCTAATTTTTTGACTAATCCACCAAGACACGCAATATTTACTCCCTGTTGGCAACCACCACCTACACAACCAGACCCCACTCCAGCAAGACGACTAGTCCCCCCGCTTCCAACACGTCCAGCCCCTGCACCACCTACACTTCCAGACCGCACTCCAGCAAGACGACGAGTCCCCCCGCTTCCAACACGTCCAGCGACTGCACCGCCAGCACGTCGTCCAGCACCTGCACCGCCAGCACGTCGTCCAGCCCCTGCACCGCCAGCACGTCGTCCAGCACCTGCACCGCCAGCACGTCCAGCACCAGCAGCGCCAGCACGTCCAGCACCAGCAGCGCCAGCACGTCCAGCACC
>QLUI01000468.1 GCA_018725345.1 Bacillota bacterium
ACTGCGCCCTCCATAAAGATTGGTGATGTGGTTTTATTAATAGCTGACCATAGATCTCCTGCTCCTATTGAGTTAGGCAACGGTAGCGAGGCGGAAATAGATATCACTGCCAATTCCCCTGCTAGGCCAACAATCATACCAAGAAGTACTTGGTGGGGTAATCTTCCTCCCGCCCAATTACATCAGCCAGTGCGGGCAGACCATTATCATAATATATCTCATGCTGTAATTCATCACACCACATGTGCTAATAATCCTGCCGACCCCGCAGAGAATGTGAGGAGTATTTGGAGAGGTCATAATGCCCAATGGGGCGATATAGGGTATAATTTTTTAATAGACCACCGTGGAAACATTTACCACGGAAGATTCAACCCGCAACTAGACACCACTCCTCCCCGGGATATGGTTGGGGTACATGCTGGCGGTTTTAATACCGGCAGTATGGGTATAGGCTTCATTGGTACCTTTACAACATTGAATCCAGCGACTGCTGCAGTCAATGTTGCCAATAGGTTGATTGCTTGGCGCTTTCACCAGCGTAACCTTGACCCGCTTAGCGTGGGTTGGATTGGTGAGGGCGGCACTGGTTTACGAACTCCCCGCAATATAACTCGCATATTTGGACACATGGATGTTGCCGCCAAAGACTGCCCTGGCTACTTTTTCTATGATCGCCTGCCCCGTCTTATAAGGCTTACCGTAGCAAGTCTCATGGGCAGAATGAGGTCGCCAATGCTCTATGCGCCTATGGGAGGAGAGAGTTGGCGACTCCCGGCCCCTGCATATCGATCTGGCATAATCTGGTGGCACTTTCCCGAAGTGCCGGCGACCAGTGCTGTGCGGATAGACCTTTCTCTTGATAGCGGCGGGACATGGCGGACCATTATCGCCAGCACTCCCAATGACGGTAATCAGCACTGGGCTGCTGCGGCACCTCAGCGAACAACTACAGCACGGATAAGGGTGGTCAGCCTGCAAAACACGGCTATTCAAAGCGCTAGTACTGCAGATTTTTATCTTTGGTAGATTATCCCGTAAGCCAATCACATAAATGACCATCAAATAAGTGAGTGGCTTATGGATAGTCATTTAAGGTAATGGAGGCGATAGCGTGAAAGATAGAAATTTGTGATACATGACACAACAAAAAACCCTAAAAACAGGGCTACTTTAAAAATTATAAATGAGGGTTAACTATAATACCTCAACAACTTAGGATATAAACAATTTGCTGTCAGAGCACCTGCATACTTAAAACATACGTCTATAGCAAACGCAAATTTTGCAGTACCGGGAGACAGCGTAATAACCATGATATAGGTAAGATTATTGTAAAACAAATCTAAGGTTAATACAAGTATTTTAGGCTTGGTCGGCACTTTTCTTTCATTCCTATTTGTGCCGGCATCAGCCGGAATGGAGGTTAAAATGAACAAAAAGAATAACTATTTATTATTAGGCTTAGCCATCTTCGTTCTTCTAGGTTTGGCCATCCTTATTATTCTTCCTCTGGCACCACGTGCGTGGTGGCTTTACCAGGACAGCCCAAGGGGGCAGGCTGAAGCACCGGCAAATGGCATACCCCCGCATATCCAGGCGCTTCTGGAGGGGCGGGACGCTCCTTATGGTCCTT
>QLUI01000469.1 GCA_018725345.1 Bacillota bacterium
CCTACAGCTACTGCATCAATGTCCCCTTGGCGAATGGCTTCTAAAACAATCTCTTTATTGTTCTTGCACACTTTCACGATAACACCCCCAAAAGTATCTACCTTTGAGAGCATCATACATTGTGGGTGGGTTGATGTCCAGGTAATTATTTACATTTTGAGGGCAAATTCTCTAAATTACGAATTGAAGTATGCTAGATAATGGATTGTTTAACACCGAAATTAATGATAATATATAAGTGTACGAAAACAAAATTCCTATCTTAGTAAGTTATCTTAGTAAGTTATACTACATTTTGGCGTTAAAAACACACGCTTACCTGATGGCTGCGGGAGTGCCGGATTTCCGGTGCCGCAAAAAGATGATGGGAGCGGAGGAATATCGACAAGCTGATGAAATTTTTCGAGAAGTATTTCGGGCTGGTGTAGTTGGGAGTATAATTAACATGCGCATGTGTACGCACGGCGTAACAGGGGGGATACCAATGAAAGCAACAGCCAAGACTTCTATAATACTGTTGTGTATAATGTTGATATTTTTAACGCTGCTGCCAGCCGGAGCATTCGCCGCCCGGCCAATTAGCGTCTTTGTTGACGGACGGGCATTGGTTATGGATATGCCGCCCGTTATCCGTGACGGCAGAACGCTTGTCCCGTTTCGAGCGATATTTACCGCGCTTGACGCCTCCCCGCATTGGGATGCCGCGACCGGGCAAATATCGGCTTACCGTTCTGTGCGCGGGGAAAGCCGCGCCGTCTTGCTGCGGATTGGTAGCAGAACGGCCTGGAAGAGCAATTCGGTTTACAGTATCACAAAGGGACTCGGAGAAAAAATAACTCTTGACACGCCGCCTGTGCTCATAGGCGGCAGGACAATGGTTCCCTTAAGGTTCGTTGCTGACAGCTTTAACGTTATGGTAAACTGGCATCCGGAAACCAGGACAGTCAATATAACAACGGAAATCCCGACGCCGCCCGCAGCCTTGCTACCACCTGTCACACAGCCACTTGTAACACAGCCCTCTGCTCCCCAAAGGCAAAGACTATCTTCCCGTGAAGTAACAGCTCGCGTTCAGCCTGCCGTGGTCAGGATAGAAACGCACCGCGGCCTGGGGAGCGGCTTCTTCGTCGCTCCTGATGGCCTTGTGCTCACAAACGCGCATGTTATCAGGGGCAGCAGGCAAATCATAGTTGTAACGCATACCGGAGAGCGGTTCCCGGCGGTGATCACAAGAATCGCCAACTGGCACGATCTGGCGCTCCTGCAAGTAAACGCGCCTTCCCATATCAGCTTCCCCTATTTAAGGGACAACGCTGCCGCCGGAGATATCCCGCAAGGCGAAGAAGTACTTGCCTTTGGCAGCCCCCTTGGTCTAACCGGAACAGTCACCCGTGGTATTATCAGCGCATGGCGGATAAAAGATGTCAGTCTTGGCGCATGGAGCAACAACGCCATCCGCGTTATTCAGCATGATGCAGCGATAGCGCCTGGAAACAGCGGCGGTCCGCTTGTCAACCTGTACGGCGAATGGGTGGGGGCAAACACCTTGGTACGGGCTGATTGGGCGGGCTTTGGCTTTGCCGTCCCCGCCGAACGTTTTCATGACTTGACGCGCCGGAATAG
>QLUI01000047.1 GCA_018725345.1 Bacillota bacterium
CAAGGAGAAGGGCACAAGCGTGAATTCGTAAAAATCAATGAGGCTCCCTATAAAATGTTGATACCCATCGCTATCTTGGCTGTTAGCTGCCTTCTTTTTGGACTGCTCCCCTCCAACTTGCCTTTTGACTTGTCTCGGGTAGCCGCAGAATATTTGCTTAAGAGGGGATTCTAGTCAACATGATCTTCACATCCTTTTTGCAGGTAGCGGCCATTTTAGTTCCTTGGCTGGGTGCGTTGGTGGTCTTTCTGGCAGGCTATTTCTCGGAGAGACTGCGTAATTTGTTAGCGGTGCTGGTAGCCTTGGCTACATGCGGCATTGTCCTTTCGCTCTATCCCTACGTCCAGACAGGCACAGTCGTCTATCGCTTTGCCGATTTAATGAGCTTCGGGATCTATTTCCGTGTAGATTTTCTCAGCTTTGTCTTTGCGGCGCTGTTCTCGCTGAGCTGGTTTTTTGCCACGCTCTATGCCACCGTTTACATGAAGAAGGAGCATGCTCAAAACCGATTTTATCTGTTTCTTCTTTATAACTTTTTTTTGCTCATTGCCTAGGCATAGTTTTGGCTGGCGATTTGTTTAGTCTTTTCCTGTTTTTTGAGTTGATGACATTCTCTTCCTACGTGCTAGTTATTCACCGCCAAACACCGGGAGCGATCCGGGCCGGTAACATCACAATTTATATGGGTGTGGCCGGAGGACTGGCGCTCCTGATGGGTATTTTTATGCTTTTTGCGGGGGTAGGTACGCTGGATTTAGTGCCCATGCTGGAGAGAATCCTAGCGGCCGGGATTAACCCGTTGTACGTAATCCCTCTGTTTATGGTGGGGTTTGGCATAAAGATGGGGATGGCACCGCTGCATATTTGGATGCCCAGAGCTTATGAAGAAGGCCCTTCTCCGATAAACGCCATCTCGTCAGCAGCTATGTTGAAGGCCGGCGCCTATGGTATGATTCGGATCATGGGCATGATTTTTACTCCCGCAAATCCGACAATTGTGCCGGCTGGGGCGGAAGTGATAAAATATATTGGACTAGTTATCATTTGGTTAGGGATTATCACCATGGTAATGGGGGCTGCCTTGGCAATTTTGCAGCATAACGCCAAGCGAATCCTAGCCTATAGCAGTGTTAGTCAGATGGGCTATATTCTGATGTGCATCGGCGTCGCCGCTTTTCTTGGTTTCGAAAAAGGTGCGATCGGCTTTTCTGGAGCTATGTTTCATATTATTAATCACTCAGTCTTTAAGGCGGCACTATTTATGGTGGTGGGAGCAGTTTACCTGATTACTTTGAATGTGGATATTAGCCGTGTCCGGCTTCTCCTTTGACACTTATGGCTTCAAGGCCTTAAAGGAAATCAACTTCTTCCTTTGGTATGATTTGCAGGAACCGCTTTTGGTCTTTGCTTTGGCTGCGGCAATGTATCTGGTTTTAGCTCAAAAGCGTATTTTTGACTGGAGAGCGCCTAAGTGGCTTAGTGTGGAGCATAGTTTTTTTCTGCCGGCGGCTCGCTTTTTCTTTAAAACCTGTTGTGATTTCATAACAGGTTTTGACTCTGCCATCAATAGGATATATTTGCAGTCCAGTAAAATTGCATCGGAGGTGTGCAAATATATCACCGTTTTTGATGCTTCTGGCAATAAGGTCTATGAAAACAGCGGAGGGGCTGCACGCCGTCTTGCGGAGCAGGCAGAAAAGTTTGACGGCGTCATAAATGACGCTTATGAAAAATCTGGCGGTGTGGCGCGCAAGCTCGCGGACGGAGCAGAGCAGTTTGACGGCGTAATAAATGACACTTATGAAAAATCTGGCGGTGTGGCGAGAAATTTGGCTGATAAGACGGCGGTGCTTGATGGTTCATTGAACGAGGCCGTACGAACAATCCGGCGAGCATTCCCGCAGTCTGTGGGAGCGGATGCGGGGCAATCAATCAGACTGGGATATTAAAAACCTTAACTTCGATTCACTCCTGATCGCGTTGACTCTCGGGTTTTTCCTCTCTATTTTGATCTATTACACCCGTTTTAACTAATATGCAGTTTTAAACAGACACAACAAGTTGAACACCGTCTTTTTCTGTGATAAACTGAAACAGACAACTGTACTGGAGCGATGTAGGGTGAAACTTCCACACTGGCCCCGCCGTCTGATTATTGCGATTGTCGTGTCACAGATTTTGCTCGTTTTTTTTATTATTAATATGGTCAGATCGGGCGGGCTGTCAGGCTGTCCTAAAAGGCTGGTACGGACAGAGTTCCTCATGGACACCGTGGTGGAAACTATGATCTATACTGCAAATATCAAAGCAGGAGAAAATGCTTTGTCTGCCGCCTCTTCTGAGGCAGTCAGGTTGGAGGCCATCCTTGACAGGCACCGCGCAGACTCTGAGCTGAAGGCAATAAACTTGCTGGCTGGCAAAGAGCCGCTAAGCGTTTCTGCTGACACGTTTGCAAATATTAGTTTGGCGCTGGAAGTGGGCAGGCTTTCAAGCGGTTCCTTTGATTTAACTGTAGCACCTCTGCTCGAGCTATGGGGTTTTGCTACCGGAAAGACAATCGTTCCCTCGCAGCAGGAATTGGCAAAAGTTCTGCCGCTTGTGGATTACAGGAGGGTGCGCTTGACTGAGGAAGGTATGCAGGTATTTCTGGAAAATGATGGGATGAAGTTAGACCTAGGTGGGATAGCCAAAGGCTATATCGTGGACAAGGCTGTGGAAGTGTTGCAAGCAGCGGGTATCAGCTCCGGAACTGTGGACGCCGGCGGCGACATCCGTGTTATTGGCTCAAAGCCTGACGGTTCGCCTTGGCGAATTGGCATACGCCATCCACGGGAGCGGCGGGAACTGGTGGCAATAGTGGAACTCCGGGACGAGGCTATTGTGACTTCCGGTGATTATGAGCGCTATTTTACCGTCGCGGGGCAGCGCTATCACCATCTCCTTGACCCGCAAACAGGAATGCCTGCACGAGGGTTGACTAGCGTGACAATTGTGGCGCCTAATGCTTTCACAGCCGATGTTTATTCCACCGCCGTCTTTGTCATGGGACAAGAGCGGGGGATGGCTTTAGTAGAGTCGCTGCCAGAGTTGGAGGCGATTATTATTACTGAGGATGGGCAAATCCATCTTTCTTCCGGACTGGAAGGGCAGGTTGAAATTCTGTAAATGATGCGGACAAAAAAACTGACTCAGCTAGCCATCTTAGTTGCCTTTGCCCTGGTTATCCATGCTGTGGAAGCCTTGCTGCCGGTTCCCATGCTTGTCCCCGGAGCGAAGCTTGGTTTGGCAAACGTGATAACTCTGTTGGCTTTTGTTATCTTTGGTTTTGGTTCGGCCATGTATATTGCTGTCGTTCGCTCACTGCTAGGCAGTATTTTTTTAGGAAATTTCCCTGGTTTTGGTTTTTACCTGAGTTTTAGTGGCGCTGTTTTTTCCACCTTGGTGATGGCGGTGGGGATAGCGCTCTGGAAGCGCGGGAAGATATCAATTGTGGCAGTGAGCATCATGGGAGCCGTGGCTCACAACACGGCGCAGGTTGCACTAGCCAGTCTTGTCATCGGCAATTTTAACCTTCTCAAGCTTTATTTGCCATTATTATTGCTTTTAGCCATTCCTGCCGGCTTTTTTACCGGCTTGGTAGTAGTTTATACTCAAAAGGCGCTTCGCAAAGTGTTAACAGACATCTAACAGCAGCAATGGGGGAAGCTATGCAAAAATTAGTATTGGCTTCGGCTTCACCGCGCCGTGCTGAACTATTAAGACAGCTGGGTCTGACTTTTGTTGTGTCGGCGAGTGAGGTTACAGAAGAAAACGAAGAACGGGATCCGGCGATGCTGGCTAAACTTCTGGCAATATCTAAAGCAAAGGCAGTGGCAGCTAGGTTTGCAGATGGCGTAATTATCGCGGCAGACACTGTAGTTTGTCTGGACGGAGAGCTTTTGGGAAAGCCCCGGGATGCAAGTGATGCAGCCAGAATGCTCGCAAGTCTTTCCGGCAAACGGCATGAAGTGTTGACCGGCGTAGCCGTTCTCCGCCAGTCAGACGGTTTGCTCTGCTGCCATGTGGAGAAAACGGCAGTGAGTATGCGTGAAATCAGCCAGGCAGAAATTGTTTGGTATTTGTCTAGCGGCGAACCATATGATAAAGCTGGCGGCTACGGAATTCAGGGAAAAGCAGCAGTGTTTGTGGAAAAACTGGAAGGATGCTACTTTAACGTAGTGGGGCTGCCGCTTTCTGCGCTCTGTAGACTATTGGCAGCTGTAGATGTTCGAATCTGGGAAGGAGCTGAGAAACATGACAACACGGCGCCTGACCATCAAGGAGTTACCACCAAGTGAAAGGCCTCGCGAAAGATTACTGGCGGGAGGAGCCGTCAAATTGTCTGACGCGGAACTTATTGCCATTCTGATTCGCAGCGGCACGCGGCAGGAGACGGCCATCCAATTGGCGGAAAGAATTTTGCTTGAGGCAGGGGGATTGCAACAGTTGCCACGCTTTTGCTTGGATGAGCTTTTGAGCATTAAAGGCCTAGGCCCAGCTAAGGCTGTAACGATTATGGCAGCGCTTGAGTTGTCCACGCGACTTAGTTCACGACTAAGGACAGAATTGCTCACCGTCTCATCCCCCGGTGATGCGGCAGGGCTTGTTATGGAGGAAATGCGACATAACTTGCGCGAACATTTTCGAGTGGTGCTGTTAGATAGTAAGCATAAAGTGCTTGGTATTGAAGAAATTTCTATCGGTAGTCTCAACACTTCATTAGTACATCCGCGTGAAGTTTTTCGACCGGCTATCCGTAAGGCTTGTGCCAGTATAATCTTGCTTCATAACCATCCTAGCGGAGACCCCACGCCTAGCCGGGAGGATTTAGATGTGACCCGGCGGCTCTCGGAGGCGGGAAGGCTTATTGGCATAGAAATTTTGGATCATATTATCATTGGAGATGGTAATTTTGTCAGTTTTCGGGAAAAGGGGCTGCTTAGCCATAGTTAATTCTTGCTAAAAAGAACTTACACCTTGAGGTTGTGAACAAACCTGCTATAATGGACTATAGCAGGTTTGATGACGAAAGGAGACGCATCTATGCGGTTTTTGACGAATTTTTTTTCCCGGGATATCGGGATTGACCTGGGAACCGCCAATACTCTCGTTTTTGTAAAAGGTAAAGGAATTGTGCTCAGAGAGCCTTCTGTGGTAGCTATCCGAAGAGATACAGGTGCTGTTCTTGCGGTGGGTGAAGAAGCAAAAAAAATGATTGGGCGCACCCCCAGCAATATTGTGGCTATCCGGCCTATGAAGGACGGCGTAATCGCCGATTTTGACATAACACAGACTATGCTTCGACATTTTATCAGCAAAGCATATAAACGGAGGGCTATCTTTAAAGCGCATGTGGTCGTTTGTGTTCCTTCCGGCGTGACGGAGGTGGAAAAACGGGCGGTGATTGACGCTACTAAACAAGCCGGCGCAAAAGAAGCTTTTTTGATTGAGGAACCGATGGCGGCAGCTATCGGAGCCGGACTGCCTGTGGAAGAACCCACCGGCAGTATGATTGTGGATATAGGCGGCGGCACAACCGAAGTGGCCATTATTTCCTTGGGTGGTATTGTGACTAGCCGTTCCATTCGTGTGGGTGGCGATGAAATGGATGAATCCATCACTCAATATATTAAGAAAAATTATAGCCTGATGATCGGTGAGCGGACGGCTGAAGAAATTAAAATTGCGATAGGTACTGCCTGCAAGGATGAGCAAGTGCGTACCATGGAAATCCGCGGACGGGATCTGGTTAGTGGCTTGCCTAAAACTCAAGAGATAACCGATAGGGAAATAGAACATGCACTAGCCGATCCCGTGGCAAGTATCTTGGATGCGATAAAAATCACGCTTGAAAAATCTCCGCCCGAACTGGCGGCCGATATTATGGATAAAGGAATTGTTATGACCGGTGGTGGCGCTCTTTTGCACGGACTCGACAAGTTGGTTGCCAGAGAAACGGGTATGCCGATCTATGTTGCGGAAAACCCGCTTGATTGTGTTGCTCTAGGCGCGGGAAAAGCGTTGACGGAAATTGAACTGTTACGCAGAGTAACGCTTTCGCCGCGCAGGTTAATGTAAGGCTCGCTAAAGGTCAGCAGACAAGGGTGAAAAACCATGCTTGCTTTCTTAAAAAAATGGCAGAAAATGATAACGCTTTTTTTTGTGTTGACATTGCTTTTAGTTCTAACACAGAGAACCGTTGCCCGCCAAGGAATAACTGTGGTTGAGGAAGCGTTGCTGACTGTGGCGGCCCCTGTTCAAGGGGTCTTTCAGCGTTTCACCCGTTCTGTTGAAGGGCTGCTGACTTCAGTGCAAGGCTACCGGTTCTTAGCGGCCGAGAATCGGCGACTAGAAGACGAGTTGGCCGCCGCGCTAGTATTGGCAGCACGTTTGACGGAACTTCGTCATGAAAATCATCGGCTTCGGCAAATGCTCAACTTTGAAGCCAGCAGCGAACATGAACTTATTGCTGCCGAAGTGATTGCCCGAGATCCCAGCAGCTGGTTTCAGATTATCATCATCAATAAAGGTTCGTTGCATGGCGTGGAGCAGAACTTGGCGGTGATAACTAGTGAAGGTCTGGTAGGCAGTGTTTTGTCGGTTTCTCCTGTTTCAGCGCAAGTCCTTTTGCTGACAGATAGCCGGCGGGCGGTGAGTGCCATGGTGCAGCGTTCGCGGGAACCGGGGATAGTAGGGGTTGTGGAGGCGGATGCCGATATGCCTGGTTATCTGCGCATGATTAACCTGCCGCGAGACGCTAATATCCAGTCGGGAGACACTATAATTTCCTCCGGTTTAGGCGGAATTTATCCGCAAGGCTTTGTGCTTGGCTATGTCTTGGAGATAGCGGAGGAGGAGCTTGGGCATTTGCGTTTTGCCCTACTACGCCCTGCAGCTAACTTTAATAGGCTCGAAGAAGTGTTTGTAGTTGCACCCAGCGCAGCGCCTGCACGAGGTAGCGAAGGAGCATATTAAGATGGGGCCTATCATTATTTTTCTGCTTCTTACGTTAAGTTTGGCGCTGCAAGGTTCTTTTCTGGTTTTAATCAGCCCAACCGGTGTCCATCCTGACCTCGTGCTGGTAGTAGTAGTGGCACTGGCTTTGCTTTCCGACAGCAAGCGTGGTGCCCTAGTAGGTTTGGTTGCAGGGCTGATGCAGGATATTGTCTTTGGTGCGCCGCTTGGGTTTTTTGCTTTTATTAAAGTGTTGGTGGGAGCGATGGCCGGTTTTCTCGCTGAGGAAATCAATCGAGATTTTGTACTAGCACCCATGCTGCTCGTCTTATTTTTTTCACTGTTTAATGATTTGATGCCGTTTATTTTAAAAGAACTTATCAATATACCCCATTCTTTTTCCCTCCTTCAGTATTTGCAACAGTTTTCACCTGGTAGGATGCTAATGCACTTTTTTATTATGGGCCTGATCTATCCTTATCTTTGCCGGGCTCAGAAGCGCCGGCTGCTGTTTCGCCAGGCAGAGGGCTCTGGCAAATGAGGAGGCTAAAATGAATAGATCTTTGCAGAGAAGACTGCGCGTGTTTAGCGGTCTCGTCGTTTTGCTGGCAGTATTGCTAACGGCCCGCTTGGCTTGGCTCCAAATCTATAATTTTGAATATTATCGCGCCAGTGCAGAAAACAACAGACAGCGCCAGTTGCCCATCGCGGCACCTCGCGGTGAAATTTTTGCGGAAGACGGACAATTGTTGGCTACAAACCGACCCGGCTTTGCTGTGTCTTTGCTTGATTTTGACTTGCGAGACGTGGAGACTATCCGCTATCTGGCGGAGCTTTTGGAAATGGATGAAGAATATATCCGTGAGAGGGTGCGGAGAGAGCGTTTCCGCAGTTTTGCCCCGATTCAGATTGCCAGTAACGTTTCGCCCGAAGTCGTGGCTAAACTGGAAGAAAGGCGCATGGATTTGCCGGGCGTAATTATTGAAACACAGCTTGTGCGAGAGTATGTCTATGGCAACATGGCGGCACATGTGTTGGGATATGTAGGCCCTATTTCAAGACCGCAAATCGAAGAAAGGCAAGCTCAGGGGATTTTTTATCGCGGAACAGATGTGATCGGCCAAGTAGGGGTGGAACATGTCTGGGAACAGACTCTGCGTGGTCAGGAAGGTGTTTTGCTTGTCGAGAAAAACCGTTTCGGACGCCGCACGCGGATATTGGCCAAGGAAGATCCGGTTCCGGGAAACAGCATTTATTTGACGTTGGATGCAAGACTGCAGGAAATCGCGGAGCAGGCGTTACGCGAGGTGATTGAAAATCTGGTTAAGAGTGGTAATGTACAGGCTGGTAGAGGCTCTGTTGTAATTATTGACCCGAGCAGTGGCGCTATCCGTGCTATGGTGAGCTACCCCGCTTATGATCCTAATACATTAGCGCAGAATTTTTTGGAGCTGGTGGCCGACAGGAGAAACCAGCCACTAAGGAATAAAGCGATCCAGGACTTTCACTCGGTCGGCTCAACTTTTAAAATGCTGCCGGGGATTGCGGCCTTGGAGGAAGGTTTAATCAACGAGCAGAGCAGGGTAACCTGCCGGGGGGTAGCCACTTTTTTTAACGGCCGCCAGACGTCGCGTTGTCTCAGGGCGCACGGTGCGCTTAGCATTATTCCGGCTATCGCAAAGTCGTGTAATATCTTTTTCTATAAGATGGGTTATCGTCTCGGGATAGACCGACTTACCAGTTATGCAGAGAGTTTTGGCTTTGGCAGTCCGACCGGTCTTAACGATTTGAGGGGCGAAGCCGCCGGTTCGCTTAACAGTAGAGCGCGCTCAGACTTTATGCCGGGCAACCTGATGGGCGCCTCCATCGGTCAGGGCCATGAAATCACAGCTTTGCAGATGGCTAACTTTGCGGCCATGCTCGCCAATGGGGGAACCCATTACCGCCCTCATTTAGTGCAAAAGGCGAAGAATCACCTAGGCGAAGTAATTTTCAATGCGGAGCCGGAAATAATTCGGCAGCTGAAGTTTAGCGAGAAAAACTGGGATATTATCCGTCAGGGGATGAAAGAGGTTGCCGACTTTGGCGGTACGGCTCCTAGTATGCGTCGACTGCCGGTGAAGGTTGCAGGCAAAACGGGGACAGTGGAAATATCTCCGCTGCGCTATTCTCACAGTACATTTGTGGGCTATGCTCCATTAGAAGCACCGGAACTGGCATTTTACGTCATTGTGGAAAACTCTCTTCACCGTCCCGGCAGCTCTGCCGTTCCAGTAATTAGCCAGATTATCCGCGAATATTATTCCCCAACAGTAAATGCAGAACAAGAATAAAAAAAACGCGTCCCAAGCAAAAAACACAAAGCGTCTTTTTTA
>QLUI01000470.1 GCA_018725345.1 Bacillota bacterium
GCTGGTCATTTTCCTTATTCTTTGCCGAAACTCCTGGGGGGATGGCACATACGGGGCTATCTTCTTTGCGACGCCTGCCGCTACCTCCCAGGCCTTATGCTTAGCTTCATGAACCGGGCGGTATAATGTTTTCAGGTTTATTCCGTGACGTTTAGCTACTGGAACAGCGTTACCAACTTCCTGAACCTCTCTGACAAGTTGTTCCTTTAGGCTTTTTGGATATCTCTGGCGTTTCATTGTCATATCCCCTTCCGTAGTTTTATTTTATACCAACAAGGGGACATGTCTCAAATTCAATTAGGGGTCTTAATAGCAAGTACCTAAGCAGCAGCACTGAACCTCCCCATGGCTGAAGCCAGGGGGAGGTTCAGTGTCTCATGTTTATGGCTTGGAGCGCAGCGGAATAGCGGTCAGGTGCAGCGCCTTGTTAGACCATTATTATTGAATCCCCAATAACTTCGCAACAAATTGAGTACGGGCATAAAAGGCTCTGCTTGTGCTTCCATGTCTTGCGCCCTTTGTTCGCGGTTGAACAAGAACACCCATCGCACCGGTAAGATGCTCAAAGCCACGTTTGATGATACACCTTCTTGTTTCCTCGTAATCTTGCTTGACCTGCTCATAAATGGAATGGTCATCGAGTTCAAAGGCCACAACACGCACAAGAACAGATCGCTTCTCCTCTTGAGACTCAAACAGACGTGCGCAGATAACCGCCTTCTTGAGTTTCGCCAACAGATGACTCTCTTCAAACGGAGTAGTTTTCACATTAAATGGATCAATCATGGTGATCGCCATTGTCTCTTTAACAGCTATGGTCCCGTCTGCCAATCGCTTAAGAGGAACAATCTTGAGTTCCCATGAACCGAAATTAGGTGACTGTGCAGAGTTAATGGGGAGTCCCAAATATCGCTCAAGAACATGACCAGCCCAACCCTTGTTCTTCTTTTCGCCTTTCCAAATGGTTACATCATACTTGCGTGCCAGAGAAACTAAATCAACATTCTCAAGCTGTTTCAATTTTATAATTGCATCGTTCCTTTCCATGTCTGCGCACTCCTCAAACGAAACTCAGAGATGATTTTTTTATGTTTATTGCCTGTTCAAGCCGCTTCACCGAAAGATTCAAAAACTCAGATTCCAATTCAATACCGACAAACCTTCGTCTTAACCTAATCGCCGCAACCCCTGTGGTCGAACTTCCAGAAAATGGGTCCATAACTAAATCACCTTCATTGGTACTTGCCAGAATGATACGTTCCAGAAGGGCAACTGGCTTTTGCGTCGGGTGTTTCCCGAAGTCTTTCTCATTGCCATTAGGAGGCGGCAAAGTCCAGACAGACTTCATTTGCTTGCCATAGTTTGTTTTGCGCATTGCGTCGTAATTGAAGCAATGTTTGGCTTTGTCGTTTTTTGCTGCCCAAATGATGGTCTCAGTGGAATGAGTAAAATAACGACAGGATAGGTTTGGCGGTGGATTTGGTTTCTCCCATGTGATGTCATTAAGTATTTTCATGCTCAACTGCTGCATGGCGTATCCAATCGAATGAATGACATGATGTGTGCCGGAAACCCAAATAGTCCCATTTGGTTTAAGCAATTTTTGGCATCGGGAAAGCCAA
>QLUI01000471.1 GCA_018725345.1 Bacillota bacterium
GCTATCCTGGGGGCGACTTACGACTGTATCGACTGCCGCGACCTTTTTATCTTGTACGACGCTCCAACGATCCGGCGAGTTGTGGAACTTATCCGCCGTTACGACCCGTTTATCGTCATTACGCACTCGCCACAGGACTATATGCTCGATCATGAGCTGACAAGCACTGTGGTACGCAATTCCACGTTTGGAGCTGGGGTGCCCAACGTACGCACCGCAGACCCCGACCCGGCCAGGCCTACAAGTACAATACCGTATCTTTACTACGCCGATCCCATCGGGGGGAAGGATATCTTCGGCTGTAAGATCAAGCCGCAGTTTTATGTCGATGTAACGGCAACGATTGAGGTAAAGGAAGAAATGCTAAAATGCCATGCCAGTCAGCGGCAGTGGATGCTTAAACACCATGGCGTCGACGAATACGTGCGATTCATGAAGGAATGGTCGGCTGAGCGGGGTAAAGAGGTCGGCGTCCCCTTTGCCGAAGCGTTTCGCCAACACATCGGGCACGCTTACCCTCAGGAGAACATATTGGCTACAATCTTAACGGAAGAGATCAAATGGATGAGCGGAGGCATAACGCCTCCTCCTTCCTAATAAGATGAGGAGGTAAAGATGGTCTTCAAATACGATCTTGCACAATTTATCCCCTTCAGGGATGCTGAAGAATGCGCCCGCGTGAGGGCCATTAAAAAGGAGGACGTAACAAAACACCAAAACCCGGATTTCAAGATCAGGATCATAGAGGATGCACATGAGTTTTACACCGAGTTCGCTCTGGATATAGTAGGGAGGATTAAAAAGGCCCTGGATGAGGACCGCCGCTTTGTGGGGATTTTCCCGGTCGGGCCCATGTCACAGTATGACATTGCAGCCAAGATCATCAATAGGTTTAAGATATCCATGAAGCATGTCCATACGTTCAACATGGATGAATATGCCGATCAGAATGGGAATGCGGCTCCGCTCGAGTGGGCCGGATCCTTCCAGAGGGCCATGATAGAGAGTTTCTTTTGGAAGGTGGATGAGAGCCTACGGCCTCCCTTGAGCCAGATCCATTTTCCCACGAAAAATAACCTACAGGCATACGGGAAAATGATAGAGGATTCAGGAGGTGCCGATGTCTGTTATGGCGGCATAGGCTGGTGTGGCCATATTGCCTTTTGGGAGGCCCATCTGGGGGATGAATTCCGGGATGACCTTGAATCCTACAAGAAGGCAGGCCCCAGGTTAGTTGAACTTCACCCGATGACGATCATGCAGAATGCTTTACATTCATTTGGTGGCGACTGGTCATGGGTTCCCCCAAAGGCTTACACCATAGGGCCGGCCCAGATACTTGCGGCGAAAGACAGGAGTTTCTGGCTAGACGGCCAATTAGGTGGAGGTATGAGCTGGCAGAGATTCATAGCCAGACTTGTGGCGCATGGGACTGTTAACGTGTATGTGCCAGGTTCAATCCTCCAGACGGTGCCCGGGACTTATACTCTGTTAGGTGGTGTTGCTGAGAACGTTGAGATCCGCATGGCTTAAGCATCTGGTCTTCTGTGCACCGGCGAAGTTTCCCACGTTGGTGGATAATGGAGGAGATCGAGACTGGGAGAAAAATGATGAAGG
>QLUI01000472.1 GCA_018725345.1 Bacillota bacterium
TTTCTCTATTCGTACCGCACAGACCTTAGTCTCGGGGGTTTTAGCAATAGGGTCCAGAGCCGGGTTGGTAAGCACATTGGTGGGGCTTTCAGCAAAGTGGAAGGTCATTGAGACCAGACCCGGTGGTGAGTCCTCTGTCACCTTGGCTTTAGCCATCACTTCTCCCCGACGAGAAACCACCCGTACCATTTCACCATCACAGATCCTAAGTTTGGTGGCATCCTTTGGATTCATCTCTACCTGCTCCTGAGCCATCAATATGTTAAGACCATCCACCTTCCGCGATAAGGTCCCATGATACTGATAAAGGCAGCGCCCGGTGGTAAGGACCAGGGGATACACCTTATCTGGAATTTCTGCCGACGGCTTATACTCTAAGGGGGTAAATTTACCCTTACCGTTGGTAGTGCGAAACTGCCCAATGTGAAGAATCGGTGTCCCGGGGTGTTCCCGGTTAGGACAGGGCCACTGCAAACTTTCGTTCTCCAGGCGCTCGTAAGATATGCCCTTGTAACTGGGAGTAAGGGAGGCGATTTCCTCAAAGATCTCGGCAGGATGGTTAAAATCAAAGCCCTTGCCGCCCAATCTTCTCGCTATCTGGCAGGTGATCCACCAATCTGGGCGTGAATTACCAACGGGTTCTATCGCTTTACGCACCCGTTGGATGCGTCGCTCACTATTAGTAAAAGTGCCGTCCTTCTCAGCAAAACTCACCGCTGGTAAGACAATATCAGCAAATTTAGCTGTCTCGTTCAGGAAGATGTCCTGGGCAATAATGAATTCTATGGTTTTGAGTCCCTCCCGAACCTGCTTGGAATCAGCTACACTCAACACCGGGTCAACACCAATAACATAAAGGGCTTTAATCTTTCCCAAAACCGCTGCCGGCCATATTTCAGTAAGTGTCAATCCTGACTCAGGATTAAGGTTCACGCCCCAGGCAGTCTCAAATTTCTTTCTAATGGTTTCGTCAGATACCATTTGGTAGCCAGGATAAACACTGGGTAGGCAACCCATATCGCAAGCACCCTGGACATTGTTCTGTCCCCGCAGTGGATTGACCCCTGAGGAAGGTTTGCCGATATTCCCGGTCAGCATCACCAAATTAGCCAGGGCAAATACATTATCAGTGCCGTGGGAGTGTTGAGTAATGCCCATAGACCAAAGAGTGGTTGCCGGCTTACTGCCTGCATAGATTCTGGCAGCATCAACTATCTTCCCCTTGGGAACGCCCGTGATTCGTTCAACCATGCTTAAGTCAAAGTTATTTAGTGACTTTTTAAATTCATCAAAGTTCTCGCAACGCTCTTCAATAAAGGCAGTATCAACCAATCCCTCATCAACAATCACCCGGCTCATGCCCATAAGCAGAGCAACATCACTACCCGGCCACTGCTGTAGCCAGATATCAGCAAAGCGACACAGGTCAATATATCTTGGGTTAGCTACAATGAGTTTGGCTCCGTTTTGAGTTGCCTTTTTTACTCGCAATCCAATTATTGGATGGGCCTCTGTGGTATTAGTGCCTATAGCCAGTATGCACTTAGCATCACTAATCTCACTTATGGGATTGGTCATTGCTCCACTGCCAATTACGCCTAATAGCCCCGCCA
>QLUI01000473.1 GCA_018725345.1 Bacillota bacterium
TAACTTTACGGCAACTTTCTTGCAGCATTTTTGTTTACGCAGGAGCATAGACTAGAGGCAAGTTTAGCTGCGGAGGGGTCTTTTTTATGAGTAAAAAAATAGCGGTATTATATGGTGGCCGCTCAGGTGAGCACGAGGTCTCGCTTCGTTCGGCGGCAGCCATTCTGGCAGGTTTACGGGCTCAACAGGATTTGACCGTCTTGCCGGTTTTTATCAGCAGAGAAGGAAGCTGGCAGTTAGGCGGAGTGCGGGTGGCTGTGCTACCTCATCCGGGGGTGGGCGGTTTTTATGTGCTGGAGGGAGAAAACGCAGGCAGTGTGATTGGTGTCGATTTAGTTTTTCCTGTCTTGCACGGCACTTATGGGGAGGATGGTACTGTGCAGGGGCTGCTAGAATTGGCTCAGATTCCCTATGTGGGAGCCGGAGTTCCCGGTTCTGCGGTGGGGATGGATAAAATTTTAATGAAAGCGGCACTTTTAGCAGAGGGGTTACCTGTGGGTCCCTACCTCTGGTTTACTGGTGCTAAATGGTTGAGTGACAAGGAGCTGCTGGCGGCGCAGGTAGAGAAAGAGCTGGGTTTCCCGTGTTTTGTCAAACCGGCCAATTTGGGCTCCAGTGTAGGAATTTCTAAAGTCTATCACCAGGAAGGCTTGCTGAATGCAGTGGAGGAAGCGTTAATTTATGACAGGAGGATTCTGGTGGAAAAATTTCTGCCAGGTCGTGAGATTGAATGCAGCGTGTTAGGCAACGATAAACCCAGAGCCTCCATATTAGGGGAAATAATTCCTGCTAATGATTTTTATGATTATACGGCTAAATATCTTGATAACCGGTCGCGCTTGGTGATTCCCGCTAATTTGCCGGAGCGGGTGGCCGAAAGAATCAGGAAACTAGCGGTGCAAACGTTTATGGCGTTAGACTGCGCAGGTTTAGGACGGGTAGATTTTTTTGTTGATGACCAGCATGGCCAGATTTGGGTCAACGAGTTAAACACTCTGCCGGGGTTCACCTCAATTAGCATGTATCCTAAATTGTGGGAGGCTACAGGCCTTTCTTTCAACGACTTGTTATTGGAACTGATTTGCTTGGCGGAGGAACGGTTTAAACAGAAAGAGAAGCTGAAGACAACATTTGAAGCAAGCTGAAGAAGAGGTGAATCTATGAAAAGGCAGGCATCTTTTCTCTTTTTTTTGCTGTTATTCTGGACAGGCACTGCCATAGGGCAGATGATAACCCTTTCGCCGGCAAAGATGGTGGATGGCGCCCAGTATATTCTGGCTGGCCAAGTAATAGACATACGGGATCAACAGGAGAGCCCCGAATTTGTGATTCGAGTGGATACAGTTTATCGTGGTGAACCGGGGTCAGCAACACTTGCTGTCCCTTTGCCGCCTCAAACAGGCAAGTTTGTGGCTGCGCCGGAGCTGGATAGTAGGATGCTTTTTTTCTTAACAGCAAATGCAGAGCTAAGACTTACTCCGGCAGGAAGTTTGAACTGGGCTGCCTTTTTAAAAGATGGACAGGTGGAAAGACTCTTTATGGGAGCTCGTTTTAACAACTGGGCAGAGGCAGACTATGTTCACGAATATAACCGTTTTCTTGCAGAAACACC
>QLUI01000474.1 GCA_018725345.1 Bacillota bacterium
ACATGCAGTCGGCGATCACAGTGAACTTTTCACCGAATACATCGGCGGTAACGGCGTCAACCCATATTGCAGGGGAAGCAACGGTGACATTTAACCTACGTACCGTCACGGTGACGACGTTGGTGGCCGCCAGTGATACTATGGTCGCAAAGACAAAGTCGCTTATCGCAGGGTTGTCAAAGCTCACACTGGCTTCCAGCACCCTTTCAAACTCGCCAAAGGTTACTGTGAACGCACCAGCGACAAGGATTGGGCTAGTTACTGTTCTTATTGCAAGCATATTTTACTCCTTACAAGGTCAAAACACTGGCTTCTGCGATGAGAATGCTCAGCAGCTCAGGTCGGGAGTCTCCGGAAATGTTGGGCATGACGTCAATTGCCTGAGTTTGCCTTGGACCGATCATAACCGGACGAGCAAATCTCACATAAGGCATTTGCTCTATACCAAATCCTTTCCTGATGCTGAATTTGGTGGGCTGTGCCCCACCCACCTGACCGGCAAGGGTGAACCGAATTCGATTCACCTTCGGAACCTGAGTAGCATCGATCATCCCCATGTGCAGCATACCTGCCCTTGCGGACATTATCTGGCTGGGGATAATGCCAAGAGCGGTGTTGGCCACAAATGTGCGCAGCCATGAAAACACACCGCCGCTTGCTCCCCCATAAAGTCCCAAAAGTGGTGTACCGGCTGGATTGAGTATCCCGCCACCGACGTCCTTGGGTTCGGCCCAAGTAGCATCCAGTTGCCCTCCCTTACCAAGGATTGACATGAATGGGAAAGTGGTCTCATGCTTTACCCATCGCATCATCGCCAGCACAGCATCGGCACAGTCTGCCACTAGCCTGGTTACTCCCTCATGCTCCGTTTCTAGTGCCATGATGTCGAGCTTGAGGATCAGCCGCTCAACCTCGTCAGATGAGACCTCAGCTGCTGTTATCTTTGCCTTAGCATCCCCAGGCATGATGAGTGCCCGAGTGAACTCGATAGTTTCTGCGGGATAGTGCCTTATCAGACCAGATTGCTTTTGATATACGAGTCCCATGTTATCCTCCTATTATGTTATTTTGTTTACAGATCGCCATCTCTGACTACGGCGACGCGCACCATCTCAGCCTGATTGCCGTTCCCAGGAATCTCAGGAACGAGCAGTGCGCCTACCGGCTGTGCCTGCAATTGCAGTGGCATGCCAACATTGATAGGGCTCGCCATCTGCCTCACGAGTTTACGTGGATTTACTGCGCCTGATCGACGGGGCACAAGGGCAAATATATCCATGCCGCCTACCACTCTATCGGGCTGCGCCTTTGCACGCTCGATCAGCCATCGGGATAGGTTTATTACCCCCATCCCTACGCCGAGATACAGCACTCCTCTGAAGAACTCAGGAGCTGCATTCACCGAGATTGCGTATGCGGAACCGCCCAAGATGCCGGCGGAAGCAACAGTTTGTGCAATGGGTCTTTCCTGCCCTTCCCATCGCTCGTCTATGGCAGCAGCGATCATCTGCACACCGGCAGCAGCAGCCATACCTGTGACTTCGGGCCACAGTGCTTGTCCTACCCTCTCTATTCTAACTGCTTCGGACATTGTTTTCCTCCTTCAAAATT
>QLUI01000475.1 GCA_018725345.1 Bacillota bacterium
GCCGCTCTCAGGATCGTCACCAGACAGAGATATCGGGGTAAGATGACTTAAATAGAGGGCAGCATCGAGACGGGATAAAGCAGCAGACGGAGAAGGATCGAGCCAAGAAGGGACGCCCTGAGGCTTGTCAAGAAGTGTTTTTTGTTGTAGAATAGAACCGGACATCGAAGACTTCTCCTTCGGTGCTGCCGTGGCAAAAGTCCCCCTTCAGTGGGGACTTTTGCTTTTTAAGGGCAGCTATCTAAGCACCATTATAACACAACCATTTCGGCATTGTGTTAAGTCAATCAACAGTTTGCAATATCATCAATCAACCGCCAACTGTGATGCTAAGTGTTCCAGCTGTGATGCTAAGCGTTCCATGTCATCAATCTACCCAACATAACATAGCTAAAATGTGCAACAAGATCGCAGCTTTACTCACCCCACCAATCAACCACCAATTATGACACTAAGCGTTACACATGTAATACTAAGTGTTACACATGTAATACTAAGTGTTACACATGGTGCTAAGCGTTACACATGTGATGCTAAGCGTTTACACATGTGATGCTAAGCGTTACACATGTTACACATGTTACACATGTTACACATGTTACACATTCTCTTAGCATCATAGCTGGAACTGTTAGCATCACATCTACCCAGTATCCACAAGCTCAAAATAACCCCCGCCAACAGGTTTTAGTTTGCCAGCTGCTTGCCAGATTTTAAGCCAGGTGATATTCATAACACAAAAGATATCCCAGCGAATATGAGTCCCGCAGTGAGGGCACTTCCCGGATTCCAGGGATTCCAAAGCCTTCGCACTATCTTGGCCACGGCTCATTTCCCAGACAGGGGCATCTTTCCATCGACCCCAATAATTAGTGTTCTGGAAGTTAAAGAGATCATTTGCCAACCAAGAGTCCCAGGACGAGTCAAGAAATGTTGCCCGAGTAATATACTTCAGGGAGTGCACCTTCCTCGCCACTGTCTGCCGGTAACTATAATTCACAATTAGGTCCGGCTCATCGAGCACCAGACGCAGATATGCCTTGATATTCTCTAAACGCCGCTCTGAAAGATAAGCCGATTCCACCAATACATTGATGTGAGGATTGAACTTATCAGTATATTCCCCAAAGAAGTGCCATCGACGCAGGCCTCGATCATACCCGAGAGCTTGAAACGCCCCCTTCACCCGCTTACCCATATCAGACATTGCTTGCTTCGAGTGGAGCTTATGACGGCTATCCAATGGCCACTCGATAACGAAGTATCCCATGTCCCGCATTTGCTGGGCCTTCCCTAGCCAGCGAGAGAACCGCCGGTTGTGAATCCAAGAATCTTTTTCCCCACAATCGGGACACCACTCTTTACCACACAAATGAACTTTTATAAAACGATGTCCGTTCTCGCATTCCCCAACAGAAAAGCACTTTGAACAATCGGGCAAGAGTGACTCATAAAACTCCGCCGAAGACAACCCAGAAGGCTCATCAGAAGAAGCATCGACATACTTATCATAAAGATAAGAAGTGGCATAGTGCTCTTTATAATGGGTTTCCGAAGCTAAATCCGAAGAAGAAGCAGCAGCAGCATCGATGATAGCCCCACCCCCC
>QLUI01000476.1 GCA_018725345.1 Bacillota bacterium
CATTCGCTGACGCCGTTTCCGCTGCCGCTCCTCGCGCCGCTCCTGGCGGGTCTTTTCCTCGGACAAGAGGGTAGGGGCGAATTTATTCGCCCTGTGGTGGGAGGCTAAGGCCTCCCCTACCCGCACCTCGACTTCCCTATCGCCGAATGTGATTGCAGCCATAGCCATTATACTTTGTGCCTCTGCATAAATCGTTTCATCGGTTGTTCTCTTTCTTTCAAAATATGTTCATGCTTAAAACTCATATGTCACCTCTCTTATTTTCTTGTAACGAACGTCGCGATTAAGTGGCTGGCAAAGGAGCGCAGCGGATTTGCCAGTCTGTGTTCAATGCAACTGGAGAAGCACCTCGTAAACCTCCCCAGACCCTGCCAGTGTTATATAGTATACATCAAGTCCCAGTCCCCGACAACTTCTCAGAAAGGAACGGGAATAATGCAACGACGGCCCAAGAAACTCCTCGACCAGGCCTGTACTGAGCTTGTCGAAGTATCGCGTGAGGCCATTGGGCATTTATCAGGCACGCATCGTTTGATGACTGGTCTACTTTACGTTATCATTAATTACACAAAATCGGCCCACCCTTGGGGCTTCCAATAACTTCCAGTCGCCCTTCACACCACTACTTAGTGCAGCTACTTCAATATGCAGCATTGCAATACCACAATCAAGGCGCTTAGAGACGTTAAATTCTGGACCACTTGTTCTACCGAAGACTGTGATGCCATCATCTTCTACATTAAAGCCCCATGGTTGGCGATTTACTGCAGAAGGAGCAAGCCTGGCAGCTTCAAGAGATGCTCTTACCCACTCAGGCCACTTCACTATTTCCATGCCAGTAACCAACTTAGAAATCGATAGGCGCTTATGTGTACGGCCAAAACCAGTCATTAGCTTCTCCTCCAATGACTCGAATTTCCGCGCATAGCCCACTGGGGTCACGGCTAATATCTGCTCTTTACTATCAATTTCAACAAGAGAAGCCACGCTTTCCGGCCTGAAGAAACCGGCAACCCAACAAGTATTTAACCCCAGGGCCGTCGCCTCCAGAATAATTCCCTCGCCCGTGTAGCCAACTTCCTCTTGAACATACGGACTGTTCATGTCCCCAATAAAAGCGATAAACGCGGGTGCGTCCTTGATCTTACCATAGCTTCCCACGATACCTTTGAAGATGCCTTTCCCAGATTCGGTCACCAGACGTGATCGGGCATGAGGAAATGGTCTGAACTGCTTACAGAGTGTGTCAAGAGCTACTAATGTTTCAGGCTCGATTGGTCGATTTAGATCAAATTGTCTACGAGACCTCCGCTCTGTAATTGCCAGGTGCCATCTTGAGAACGGGATATCCATATACTTAAGTGTAATTCATTTGCGTGTACTCTGCAAATAAACAATAGCAAGGCCGCTTATTCATTTGCAAAGTTGGCCGCTTTGACGTATAATATATTTGGTAGTTAAAGTTTAGGTTGTTACAGGCTCCATATACTCCCCGTGAATCTATGTCAAGCATTGGATGACCCGAACTCCAAACTGCAATTCCGAAGAGGGGAGATCATCCAATGAGTTTCGAAGCCTTTAATTTGCATCCGAGTGTCA
>QLUI01000477.1 GCA_018725345.1 Bacillota bacterium
CCGCTAATACTGGTACCCAAGGGCCGACAGTCGGCACGATTTTGAATTTATTGCCGCAAAACACATGAACTCTGCGTCAAGAATTCTGTTTGCGCTGAACTAAAAGGACCGAAAGTTGACGGTATTGCCTGACCGAAAGTTGCTGGATATAATGACCATAGAATCTTGAGAAAGGAAAGACGCCCCTGTTCTTGAGGTGCTGCCGCTAGCAACAATAGCACCCAGGGGCACCCCAACTCTATGGTCATTATAACAGATTACGAGATGGTTGAGAACCCCGAAACGGGTGTTTTTTGTGAGGAGCGGTGAGCAGAACCCCTGCCCCATTTGCGGATGTGCGCTGACGGTAATCGGCAGCCGACACCGAGGGTACATAGATGGGCTGGGAGAGCAGAAAGTCTTAATGATTCGAAGACTCCGGTGCTTGCCATGTAAAAAATCCACCATGAGCTTCCCGACCTGTTGGTACCATACACGTTTATTGACGAGATTTACCGCTTTGAAGAGCGGTACTGCCAGGCTGATCAACAAGGCATGTACTCATTGCTTACTCTACGGCGCACAGAATGGCCGCCGGATCATCGATGATCATATAGTCAAGCTGGTGATACAGGGAGAATTGCTTTAGTTCTCCCTGTCCCCGGACTTCTAATCCGTCAACTGATGGACAGCTTACGCAGTCAGCTTTTGGACACTATGGCTTAGCAGTAACAAGACATCCTTAAAGAAGAACTAACCATCAGGCAGGCAAAAAGAATCGATAAACTGATCAAGGTAGCCGGTTTCCCTAGCTCTAAATCGCTTGAGGATTTCGACTGGTCACTGGTTACCCTGCCGGAATCAAGCAGCAAAACAGGACTGGCCGAGCTTCAGTTTATCGATCGCTTTGAAAACATATTAGCGGGCGGGGCCTAGGAACAGACAAAACTTTCCTGGCCACCGCCCTGGGTTTAAGAGCCTGCAGCAAAGGTAAAACGGTCCGCTTCTTCCGCTGTATCGATCTGGCCAACACCTTGCTGGAAAGTCACCGCCAGGGCCGCTTGAAAAAGCTGATGGATTCGCTTGGTAAAGCAGACCTTTTGATCATTGATGAATTAGGTTTTGTTCCACTTCACCGCAGCGGCGCCGAATTATTGTTTAATGTTGTCGCCCAGGCTTATGAATGTCAGAGCCTGATCATAACTTCAAATTTAAAGTTTGGCGAGTGGAATAGCGTTCTTGGCGACAACAGGTTGACAGCAGCGTTGATTGACCGCCTGGTTCAGCATGCGCATATCTTAGCCTTTGATGGTCAAAGCCGCAGGTTAAGCCAAGCCTTATCTGGATTAAAGAATGCTAATGGTCTGGATGAAAGGGATGAAGAGAGAACATAACAAGAACGTATGTTTCCCTTCCCCCGAGGGGGAAGGGAAGGGGGAAACCAAACAACTACCCCCTACTGTACCCATGTGATGGCAGCCTTCCTAAGCTCTGTATTTTATAGCTGCCGACCTATGTAGTTTCTACTTGCCAAACACAAACAGGCATGTTATGACCATTAATAAAAACATTGCAATCGGCATTACGCCGCGTTTTGAGCATGCATAAAATGGAAAGTAG
>QLUI01000478.1 GCA_018725345.1 Bacillota bacterium
AGGGGAATGAGCTCGGATGAGATTGATGATCAGATGAAGCTTTACTTTGAGGATTAAGGTCGTAGCCGTTCTGAGGAGTAGGCTTGACAAGTGCGACGAAATGTGGTTAGATTGAATAGTAAAACTGTTGGTTGATAGCCACCTTTAAAAAGCAAAAGTCCCCGCTGAATTGGGGACTTCATTAAAAAGCAAAAGTCCCCGCTGAATTGGGGACTTCGTCAAAAGCTGCCCTTAAAAAGCAAAAGTCCCCGGTGAATGGGGACTTCTGCCACGGCAGCATCGAAGGGGAAGTCTTCGATGTCCATTCATAGTATACCACAAAAAACATTTCTTGACAAGCCCTTGACTCAGGGCGTCTCTCCCTGGCTCGACCCTTCTCCGTCTGCTGCTTTATCCCGTCTTGATGCTGCCCTCTGTTTAAGTCATCTTACCCCGATATCTTTGTCTGGTGACGATCCTGAGAGCGGCACACTACAAAAGGCTTCGACCCCGGGAAACGTGGGGATAGGCGAAGGTGGTTCGCTGAACAACACCGATATCCGGGGTGCTTATACGAGGGAGGCGCCGTCACTGGAGCTGGCGGCGCCTTTGCTTTTCCCTCGGCAAGCGGATGGGTTGGATGTATGGGGGGGTGGGGCTATCCTCGATGGTGGTCATGCTGTAAGTTCTCTTGCCCCGATATCTCTGCCTGGCGGCGATCCTGAGGGCTTAGGAGCTCGTGATTATGTTGGCCAGGGGGTGGATTTAGCTTCGAGCGTCTATTATAAAGACCATGTTGACACTTCTTCGGAGGAGCTTTCTGGGTTACCCTGGCCTGATTGTGCTAAGTGGTTTTCTATTGGTAAATGTGAGAACGGACATCGGTTTGCAAAAGTTCATCTATGTGGCAAGGAGTGGTGTCCCACTTGTGGGGCAAAAGGTTCTTGGATTCACAACCGGCGGTTCTCTCGCTGGCTAGTAAAAGCTCAGCAAATGGAGGATATCGGCTACTTTGTAATTGAGTGGCCGGTAGCTAGCCGTCCTGGGCTACGATCAAAGCAGGCCCTGGCTGATATGGGTAAGCGGGTAAAGGGAGCTTTTCAAGCACTTGGGTTTGATCGAGGTTTGCGTCGGTGGCACTTCTTCGGTGAGCATGGTGACAAGTTCAATCCTCATATCAATGTGTTGGTGGAATCTGCTTATCTACCAAAGCAGTGTTTGGAGGATATCAAGGTATATTTGCGCCTGGTGCTCGATGAGCCGGACTTGATAGTGAATTACAGTTATCGACAATCGGTGGCCGAGAAAGTCCACACGCTGAAATATGTTACTAGGGCAACTTTTGTGGATTTAAGTTGGGATCCTTGGATAGCTAATGATCTCTACAATTTCCAGAATAGTAATTATTGGGGTAAATGGAATGACGATCCTGTTTGGGAGATGAATCACGAGCAAAAGGGTGTAAAGGCTTTGGAATCTGGGAAGTGTCCTCATTGTGGGATGCTTATTCGTTGGGATAGTAAAGTTTTGGAGATCGCCTGGCTTCAATCTTGGCAAGCGGCTGGTGTGTTAAGGCCTGTTGGTGGTGGTTATTTTGAGTTTGCTGATACTGGGTAG
>QLUI01000479.1 GCA_018725345.1 Bacillota bacterium
CACTTTCACGGTGAAGGTTTCACCCGGCGCCACTGTTTGAGTGACTGGGGCGATGAAGAGGCGGTAGTCAGGGTGAGGCGCCAATGCTGCCGCTGGTGTCGCGGTCAGGGGTATGGCGACTGCTACCAGGGACACCACGAGGAACAAGATGCTGAGCTTGGTTTTCAAACTAGCTACTTTAGTCACTTTTTTCTCCTTTTTTATTTTTTATGGTCTCTCCCACCGTCTCCTGTCTTTCCAGGTTGCCAGCAGGTCTTTCCCTGCGGTCACTTCCCCATCGGCACCTCCTTTTTTCTTGTCGGTGCTGACCTGCATTGCCTGGTTACGGCCAGCACCGACTTTGGACATAAGTGGTCGCTAATTACCAGGGAGCTCTTCTGCCCCAGTTAGTAATAAGAGGGGCGATGTCCAATAGACTGACAGTTCCATCGTTGTTCACATCGGCTCTGATCCAGCCCCTGTGCGTGCTTGTCGTGCCCCAGTTAGCAATAAGAGGGGCGATGTCCACTACACTGACGGTTCCATCCTTGTTCACATCAAAGTCAGCGATCATGGGAACGACAACGGGTACCGAGACAAAGCCTGCAGCCGTTACATGTGCCTGCCCGGCGGCGGTGAACATGTAGTTTATGAAGTCGTCAGCACGGGCGTTGGGTGTGGGGTCAACCCTGAGGGTCAGCAGGTAGAGATTGCGGGACATAGGGTAGGTGCCATCCCTGACGGTAGCAATACTGGGCATTACCCCATCAATCTTCACCGCCCTTATGCCGGGGGCACCGATGTAGCCCAGTCCGACATAGCCTATTTGGAAGTTGGCAGCGGCTATGGCAGCGACGACGTCCGTATTGTGATCCAGCCTGGCAAGGCCGGTTGCGGTGATGGTCGCTACCTCAGAGGCCGGAATGATCCCGCTCAGGGTGTTAAAGGCAGCTCGGGTGCCCGAGTCGATGATTCTGGCGCGAGGGACTACAAGGGCGTCAGGCCAGCCCGCCCTAACATTAACCCACCTCAGAGTGGCGATGCCTGCACCGGCTTCATAGATCGTCTTGAGCTCCGCCCTGGTAATGTTAGTTAGCCAAGCCATCTCCGTTCCGGCTCTGACGATTACGGCTACCGCATCGCGGGCGATTATATACTCGTTGAGGTCCGCTTTCTCAGCAGCTGTCTGGGTCCTGGAGGACATTCCTATGTCGAGTCTGTCTGCCCGCACCTCCGTTATGCCGAAGCCTGAGCCGCCGCCGGCTACCGTCACGACAGTACCTGGCCAGAGCGCTTCAAATGGCGCATCGGCTAACTCGGCTATCGGCTGCACCGTGGTTGAGCCCGCAATTCTCAGATTCGGCGGCCACCCTGGTGGAGCCGCTGCTCCTGCTGTCGCCACTAGAGTGCCGACCATAAGGCCGCCGAGCAGTATGCTGACGAGCAGCATACTTCCGATTCTCCTACTTTTAGCTTCTTTACTCACTTTGCTTCTCTCCTTTTTTATTTTTTATGGTCTCTCCCACCGTCTCCTGTCTTTCCAGGTTGCCAGCAGGTCTTTCCCTGCGGTCACTGCTTCATCCATCACCCCCTTTTCTCTTATTATAACCCCTC
>QLUI01000048.1 GCA_018725345.1 Bacillota bacterium
AAACGAGTTCACTGCTTGTAATCTAAGTCAGTTGTTCTTGCTTTTTACCTGGCGGGAAGATGCTTTAACGGATTCTGATGCGCCCCATTAAAAATCATTTCCAGATGCAGGTGAGGGCCGGTGGCATTACCGGTGCGTCCTACTGTAGCAATTTTCTGCCCGGTTTCAACTTCTTGTCCGGCCGCCACAAAAATACGGGACGAATGTCCATAGACAGATACCCAGCCATCTTCGTGCTCAATTCGCACCATCTTGCCAAAGCCTGGCCACCAACCTGCCTCAGTTACCGTACCGGCAGCAATCGCTAAAATTGGGGTGCCAACTACGGCGGCAATATCTATGCCGTAATGAAAGCTACCCCATCGCGGACCAAATCCGGAGGAAATCTGTCCGCTGGTGGGCCAGAGAAACGCTGTCCTCGAATCTTTGCGTGACGCCAGCAGTGTGGCGCTGCGTTGCGATAAAGTTGACGTGGTAGCCACAACTCCGGGAATGATCAACCTTCGCCCCACCATCATCCGGCGCGGGTCAGTTATATTGTTGGCTCGCAAAATACTCTCCATCCCGACTTGAAAGCGACGGGAAAGATCCCATACCGTCTCTCCCCGCCGCAGTGTATGAGTGACTTTTGTCAAGCCGGCTTGCTCGGACGGACTCTCCATAAGCAAATTCAGGATTTGTCGTTCCCGGATAAAGTGACGATTGGTCAGATTGTTAATCCTCATCAGATATTCCACGCTTGTACCGTATTTCCGTGCAATGAAACCAAGCGTTTCACCGCGGCGCACTTGGTGGCGCAACACGGCTGCTTCAGTCCTTTGCTGCCTCTGCGTCTGCAGATTATTTAACTGCTGGATGTATACCGGACGAAAAGTTGACCCGGACGGCGTTTGCGTTAATACGTCCGCAAGGACTTTGTTTGGATTTGCGCACACTGTCTGTGGCAACAAGAGCAAGAGAAAAACGGTTAAAATAGGCACCAAGCTTTTTTTCATAATGTCACCTCTTAAAAAAGACGCTTTGTGTTTTTTGCTTGGGACGCGTCTTTTTTATCCGCAAGGGGTTGCCAACACATCGCGTTGACCTGACGGTCCTGAGCACCCCGCTGGAATAAGGGGGAATCCCCCAAAACATCCCCCATCGTCTAGGAAAGAAAGCTTTGCTAGGATGATAATTTCCTATCCGAGTACGTAAAAACGTTGTGTTTCCACAACGTTTAAAAGCAGATGCACTAAGTTATACCCTTCCCGCTTGAATTTATACCTCTACCGCTTAACTTTCCCCCCTAAGCCTCACTCTTACCTGACCCTGGGATTCTGTTTACACCCTGCCTTCCGTGCCACAAAACGGGGCTTTCTGTCCAAAATATGGGTGGCGTATATGTTGCGAATAGTCCCGGTTAAACCACGCATAACTAGAGAATGGGTTTCCGCCGTCCGCCCGCGGTAACGCACGCCCTGCAGCATATCGCCGTCTGTAATTCCTGTTGCGGCAAAAAAAATATCATCCCCTAATACCAGATCATCAAGCAGAAGCAGTTTGGCCGGATCCAAAATCATCTTGCTCACCCGTGCCGTTTCCTCTTCTCCTTCCGGTTTTAGGCGCGCCTGCATCTCGCCTCCTAGACATTTTAGCGCAACAGCAGCAATTACACCTTCGGGCGCTCCGCCGGTTCCAAATAAAATATCGACTCCGGTATTGTCAATGGCGGTGGCAATAGCGGCTGACACGTCCCCGTCGCTGATTAGTTTAACGCGGGCGCCGGCAGCACGGATCTCTTTAATGATTTTTGCATGTCGTGGCCGATCGAGAATTATGGCAGTTAAATCCTGCACTTCTCTTTCCAAGGCATTAGCAACGGCTTGTAAATTTTCCAGTACGGGAGCATCCAAGTTAATGCACCCTTTGGCTCGCGACCCCACCGCAATTTTCTCCATATAAATGTCCGGAGCATGCAGAAGGCAGCCTCTTGGTGCCACCGCAACAACAGAGAGGGCATTAGGCAAGCCTTTGGCAACCAGATTAGTTCCCTCAAGCGGATCTACCGCCACATCTACATTAGGCTCAGTACCGGTGCCGACTTTTTCACCGATATAAAGCATGGGAGCTTCATCCATTTCCCCCTCGCCAATTACCACTATGCCATCAATATCTACAGTATCAAAAACATTTCTCATTGCGTCTACGGCAGCTTGATCTGCAGCCTCTTTGTCGCCGCGGCCCATTAAACGCCCGGCGGCTAACGCGGCAGCTTCTGTTATGCGCACAAATTCCAGCGCCAACTCTCTCTCCAAATGTTCTCCCCCCACAAGATATGGAATGCCTAAAGTGAACTCGTTTCAGCAAAGCTGAAACATCGGGGAATCAGGTGGAGAATCTACTCCACCTGATTAAAAATTCCCACCTACGCTTCGCTTAGAGGTGGGGCCTTAACCCAAAAGAAAAACCAAGATAAACGTACTATATATTATTTTGATTTGCGCCGGACCAATCAGCCAAAAAGCGTTCAATGCCTAAATCTGTCATCGGATGCTTGAACATCTGGCTAAGGACACTAAAGGGGAGCGTGGCAATCTGAGCCCCCGCCCGCGCCACTTCGATCACATGCAGCGGATGGCGGATGCTAGCGGCAATTACTTCGCTTTTTAAAGCATAGTCTCGGAAAATCCCGCAAATATCTGCTACTAACCCGACGCCGCTATAGCCTAAATCATCCAGTCTGCCCAAGAATGGACTGAGATACGCAGCGCCTGCTTTAGCAGCCAAAAGTGCTTGATTAGTAGAAAAAACCAACGTCACATTGCAGCGAATCTCCTTTTTCCTCAACGCCACCACAGCCTGCAGACCGTTTGGCGTCATTGGCACTTTAATTACCACCTGAGGAGCAATCGCCGCCAGTTCCTCTGCTTCACGCACCATTTCCGCGGTAGTGGTAGCAATCACTTCCGCAGAAACTGGTCCAGATACAAGCCGGCAGATCTCTACAAGTAACTTCTTAAAATCTTTACCTTCTTTTACTACCAGCGTCGGATTTGTAGTAACTCCGTCAATAACACCCCAAGCCAGCGACTGTTCAATTTCCTGCAAATTTGCTGTATCTAGAAACAATTTCACGCTAAGTTCACTCCCCCGCCTTGCCGGAACAACCAAACAACCGCATTTTTTCCCTGACAATCATCTTTATTTCTTCCTTTGCCGGACCAAGGATTTTACGCGGGTCATATTCTTCCTGCTTGTTCTGTAGCACCTGCCGCACACCACGGGCAAAAGCCTGACGAAGTTCAGTATCTATATTAATTTTACAGACACCTAGCGCAATCGCTTTACGAATGCTCTCCGCTGGCACACCGGAAGCTCCGTGCAAAACAATCGGCACATCTACGCTTCTGTTTATACTCTCCAGCCTGACAAAATCCAATTGCGGTTCCCCTTTATAGGGACCATGGGCTGTGCCGATAGCGACAGCCAGTGCATCGACCCTCGATTCACTGACAAAGCGTTCTGCTTCGTCTGGGTCAGTAAACAGTGCATCCTGCTCATCGACCGAAATATCATCCTCAGTGCCGCCAATCTTACCAAGTTCACCTTCCACCGAGGCTCCCATGGCATGGGCCACATCAGCCACCTTACGTGTGGCAGCAATGTTTTCAGCCAGAGAATAGCTTGAACCGTCAAACATCACCGAGGTAAAACCATGCTTCAGGCAAAGCATGGTTTGTGCGAAGCTGGTACCGTGATCCAAATGAAGCACAACAGGAATAGAGGAAGTCTCCACCGCCGCCCGAACCATGGCGACTATATACTGGATCCCGGCATATTTTAAGGCACCCTGGCTGGCCTGCAAGATGACCGGTGATTTTTCTTCCTCTGCCACCTCGACAATGGCTTGGATAATTTCCATGTTATTAGTATTAAAGGCACCCACCGCATAGGCGCCCCGATCTGCAGCCGACAAGACTTCCTGCAGTGTCGCAAAAGGCATCTTTGCTCATCCTCCCCTTATCGTCTATCTATTAGGCAATCTCTGCCTGAAGCTTAGCAGCAATCAAACCTTTAATTTCTTCGATGTCAAAAGGTTTGGAAATATAGCCTGCTGCCCCCCGGCGACAGGCTTCCTTTAATGCTTCCAATTCTTCGTAAGCCGTCATAATCAACACAATAGTTTGCGGGCGAACTTTTTTTAAAAGCGTCAAGGTTTCCAGCCCATCCATTCCTGACATCTTCATATCCAAAAGAATTAAGTCAACCGGATGCTCCTTGAGAAGTTCCAGTGCTTCTTTGCCACCGGCAGCAGTTAATACCTGATACCCGTCGTCCTGCAGCACTTCACAAAGAAGCTTGCGGATTCCAAAACGGTCATCTACCACCATAATTTTTCTATGCAAGCACCCCCCCCCCGAGCAAACCGTATAAATACTTCGAAGACACTTATTCTCTACGGGGAGGCGCTTTCCTCTTTTGACAGCCTTTTTTTTCCAGCAGAAAACTCACCGGCTAGCGCATTCGAAACAACATGGGTACACCCTCCTTTCGGATAAAAAATGCGGCTTCACCTGCAAAAAGCATAAAGCATCTTTTTAATAATTTCTCCTTGCCTAAGAAACATTATGCACAACTTCAACATTAAAGAAAAAAGCCTGATATAATTTCCTTAGTCATAAAGATTCCCACCTACGCTTCGCTTAGAGGTGGGTCTTAACTCAAAAGAAAAACCAAGATCAAAACAGTCAAAAAGAGGGCCAGCGGCCCTCTTTTTGACTGTTTCACAGGTTACTCGGCTATTACTGCATCAACCGGACATACTTCCACGCATGCACCACAATCGTTACATGTTTCGGCGTCAATTACATACTTATCATCGCCCTCGGAAATAGCGTTCACCGGACACTCTGGTTCGCATAAACCACAGGAAATACATTCATCGTTGATCACATGTGTCATAATTTAGACCCTCCTTTCCTAAACAAAAGCTATACAATTAGTTTTTATCACATCAGCTACAAAATTGCAACAGCTTACACCAATTATCATTTTTCTTTCTGTTCTACCCATCTTTTCCGACCATGCTGGAATTATCTTGGTTTTTCTTTTGGGTTAAGGCCCCACCTCTAAGCGAAGCGTAGGTGGGAATTTTCACTCTCCTTAGCAATCACGGCTACGGCTGTAAACAAGGCTTGCGCCAATAAAGTCACGAAAAAGCGGATGAGCCCTATTTGGTCTTGACTTAAACTCAGGATGAAACTGACTTGCCACAAACCAAGGGTGTTCGCAAATTTCCACAACTTCCACTAGGCGGCCGTCGGGAGATGTCCCAGCCATCACCAACCCTTGTTTTACAAAGCGCTCTCGGAATACATTGTTTAATTCATAGCGGTGACGATGGCGTTCATAAATTATTTCTTCTTTGTATGCCGCATACGTAAAGGTGTTTTTTTCCACTTTGCAAGGATAGAGGCCAAGACGCATTGTGCCGCCTAGTTCCTCAATATCGCTCTGTTCCGGCAAAAGGTCTATTACCGGGTGAGTCGTGTCAGGATTAAACTCCGTAGAATGGGCATCATGCCACCCGCAGACATTACGCGCATACTCAATAACTGCACAGTGAACTCCTAAACAAATTCCAAAAAAAGGAATCTTGTTTTCCCGAGCATGACGCACCGCAGCAATTTTACCTTCAATCCCTCTATCTCCAAAGCCTCCCGGGACCAAAATCCCGTCTAGTCCGGCAAGCAACGCTTCGGCTCCTTGTTTTTCCACATCCTCCGCCTGAATCCAGCGGATATCTACAGCGCAGTCATTTTCAAAACCACCGTGTACCAGTGCCTCAGCCACACTAAGATATGCATCCCGCAAAGCCACATATTTTCCCACCAGCCCAATAACCACTTTGTTGCGAAGCGTTTTACTCCGTTCCACCAAAGCGCACCATTCACTGAGATCACAGCTTATATTAGCTAGCCCCAGTTTCTTCATAACAATTTCATCAAGACCCTCGGCATGCATTTTCAGGGGAACCTCGTAAATAAGCGCTGCGTCTGAATTTTCAATAACAGCCAAAGGATCAATGTCGCAAAACAGAGCAATTTTATCTTTAATATCTTTGGAAAGAGCGTGTTCGGTGCGACAGACAATCATATCAGGCTGAATCCCGATTGAACGCAACTCTTTCACCGAATGCTGAGTAGGTTTAGTCTTTAGTTCTCCCGACTTAGTCAAATAGGGAATCAAAGTCACATGGATATACATTACATTCTCACGACCTATGTCGCCCTTCATCTGACGAATGGCTTCCAAAAAAGGTAAACTCTCAATATCTCCAACAGTGCCGCCGATTTCTGTAATCACCACATCTACTTCGCTCTGCTTAGCGGCCCGTTTAATCCGGCTTTTAATCTCATTGGTAATATGGGGGATAACTTGGATTGTCCCTCCTAAAAAATCCCCTTTCCTTTCTTTACTAATAACAGACCAATAAATTTTCCCGGTGGTAACGTTAGAGCTTTTAGTCAGATTAATATCAATAAAACGTTCGTAATGGCCCAAGTCGAGGTCAGTTTCAGCCCCGTCGTCCGTCACAAAAACTTCCCCGTGTTGGTAGGGACTCATCGTGCCGGGATCAAAGTTAATATATGGATCAAACTTCTGAATCGTCACCTTAAGCCCTCTGCACTTTAACAGGCAACCTAGCGAAGCCGCCGTAATCCCCTTACCCAATGAGGAAACTACTCCGCCGGTAACAAAAATATATTTAGTGCTCATTGCACCCTACCCCTTTCAACCTCTCGCTTCTTTTACTCTTCATCTTGCTTTGCCAGACTTGCCCAGTGCCAGGTCTTCATTAAGCAAATGCCAGGATAATCTCCCGGATTACTTTAGCTGCCAGCATGGCCGTAATCCCGGCTGAGTCATAGACCGGGGTTACTTCCACCAAGTCCATCCCTACCACAGGCAGGTGGCGCAACAACGCCAGCGCCTCCAGCAGCTCCACTGAACTAATCCCCCCCGGTTCGGGTGTGCCCGTTCCCGGCGCAAACGCAGGATCAACCACGTCAATATCCAGAGAAAGGTAGACAGGTCGGTTGACTAGGAGAGGCATAGCCTCTTTGAGCGGTGCAAATACATGAAAAGGATAATAATGGGTATGCTCTCTCGCAAAGGCTTCTTCTTCGCGGGTAGCAGAACGAATACCAAACTGAAACAACTCCGCCCCCAGTTCCGTATAAACATGATACATCACCGAGGCGTGGGAATAGGGCTCTCCCAAATAATCTGTGCGCAAATCGGCATGAGCGTCAAAATGAAGCACAGCAAGTTTTGGGTAGTGTTTAACAGCGGCCCGCAGAGCGCCCAGGCTGACCAAGTGCTCTCCGCCTAAAAGAATCGGAAATTTTTTGGCTGCGAAGATGGTCTCAGTCGCGTCCTCAATCACAGCCAGAGAACGCGCTGTGTTTCCCATCGGCAAAGCTAAATCTCCTGCATCATAAAAACAAGCATCGCGTAAGTCCTTACCGGAATAAATGCTATATTCCTCTAAGCCGGGAGAAGCGGCTCTGATTGCCTGCGGACCGCTGCGAGAGCCGGGACGATGGGAAGCGGTATAGTCCATGGGGACTCCGAAAATTACTGCCCGGCTAGCTTGATAGTCGGTGCCGGCTGCCAGATATACGCTGCCGCACTCAGCTTTTTCAGGCATTTTGCTCATTTGCCCTTCTCTCCCACCAGTTCCTTAACAAAATTAGGCAAACAGAAAGCGCCTCGATGGACAGCAAAATTATAATATTTGGTGTTCACCGGCTCTTGCCGGCAATTTTCAGGTTCATAGCATTTGGAACCAACGGTAAAGCTCCACAATCCGCTAGGATAAGTGGGAATACTAGCCAAGTAAAGTTTAGTCAAAGGGAAGATGCGGCCGATACGGGCATAGACGTTTTCAATCAATTCGCAGTTAAAAAAAGGTGACTCAGTTTGCGCCACCAGCATACCATCTTTTTTCAGCGCTTTAAAAATGTCGGCATAAAATTCCTCCGCAAACAAACCGATAGCCGGGCCTACTGGGTCGGTGGAATCAACCAAAATCACATCGTATTTGCCAGGAGACAGCTTGACATGCCCTATGC
This sequence comes from Bacillota bacterium, assembly GCA_018725345.1. Taxonomy (GTDB): domain Bacteria; phylum Bacillota; class Dethiobacteria; order Dethiobacterales; family Dethiobacteraceae; genus GPS1B09. The sequence continues at coordinate 8,118 of QLUI01000048.1, forward strand.
CGTCAGCAACCAATACATTAACGCGAGGATCTGACAAAGCGCAGGAAATTTTAGGCAGAAATTTTTTTGAAGCTTCAATTACCGCTTCGTCAATTTCCACCAATGTAGCCGACTCCACTGCGGCATATTTAAGCACTTCACGAATAGTCCCGCCATCACCGCCGCCTACCACCAGCACTTTTTTCGGATTAGGATGAGCCTGCATAGCGATATGGGCAATCATTTCATGATAGACAAATTCATCTCTTTCGGTAGTTTGCACCGTACCGTCTAGTACCAGCATTTTCCCAAACTGCGCTGTCTCAAGCACAGCCAGCTGTTGAAACTCTGTTTTAAAGTTGCAAAGCGTCTCTTGCACTAAACAGGTCATGCCTAGATTGTTAGTCTGCTTTTCCGTGTACCAAAGTTCCATCTTATTTTTATCCCTTCTTTTCCCCTAAAATGTTAATACCAGAGTGCTACGGCGGCAAATGCGCAACCGATAGAATCCACGATATGTTCAACAGCACGAATTTCCGTTTTTACTAAGGGAATACCGCGATTCTCAAAAGCAGCTTTTAACATACCCGCAATTTTATCTTCCGCCTCCTGTTTACCACACATTCCGGCGAACTCCATAATCACGCCAAACGTATCTGCGGAAAAACCAACGCCCACAGCTGCAGCAATCTTCGTTCCCGGTTGATCGCAAACAATGGAGCCATAAGCGGTGGGAACGAGAGAGCCGGGAGGCAATTCCAGCGTTTGATCCTGCTCGGCGGAAGGCGGCAGAATACTACTGATTCGCACCAGATTAACATTGCCGATACCTGCACCTAGCAAGGCATTATCAAACGCTGTCAGCTTATGGGAACCTTCAGCGGCCGCAGTCACAATTTTAAATTTCTTAGGTGTGGGTAACATAGGGTAGACCTCCTTAATGTTTTTACATGTTTTTATTTTATCCTGTGACAGCATGCCAATTCCCGGCACGTTCCAAACATATCGAAGGAATTATACCACATAATCCATGCTGTGCAAAGAATTCCTAAGAGCTTCCACAAGATAATCATGCTATAATTTTTAGAGAAGAAAATTTGTTTATAAAAACTCCCGCGCAGGAGGTGAAGAAGATGCTGCGGGTTACCCGGATTTCGTTGACAATTTTTCTGATTGTTTT
>QLUI01000480.1 GCA_018725345.1 Bacillota bacterium
TTTTGCGTATAATCTGCCTTAATTACCTTTAGCCATACCCACAAAATAGCTGTGCATCCGCACGTCGTCTGTCAACTCCGGGTGAAAAGCACTGACAAGAAGATTGTCCTGCCGGGCAGCCACAACCTCGTCGTTGCATCTGGCTAACACTTGCACCTTACTGCCGTACGCTTTAATCAAAGGGGCGCGAATAAACACTGCCGGAAAAGGCTCCTTGCCCAAGACAGGAATGGACAGCTTCTGCTCAAAGCTCTCCCGCTGCCGGCCAAATGCATTGCGGACAACGGAGATATCCATCCTGCCCAATAAGAATTGCTCGCTTCCCTCCACCCGAGCGGCCAACAAAATTAAACCTGCACAAGTACCGTAGACCGCCGTGTCCCGGGCTATCAACTGCAAAATCGGTTCCACCAATCTAAAACGAACCAGCAGCTTTCCGATGGTTGTACTCTCTCCCCCCGGAATTACCAGTCCGTCCAGCTCAGCAAACTGTTCCGCCTTTTTGACCCAGACGACTTCTACCCCGCATTTTTGCAGGGTAGCTGAATGCTCACGGACGGCGCCCTGAATAGCAAGCACACCGATTTTCATCTGCTACCAGCCCCGCTCCTGCATCCGTTCTTCTCGACGGATTGAGGAAATTTCTATACCTGGCATGGCTTCACCCAGCCCTTTGGAAATCTCCGCCAAGAGTATGGGGTCATCGTAGTGAAGGGTGGCATCCACAATAGCTTTAGCTCGCGCTTTAGGTTCCTCAGCTTTAAAAATTCCTGATCCGACAAAAATACCGTCACACCCAAGCTGCATCATTAACGCAGCATCAGCCGGTGTGGCAATTCCGCCCGCAGCAAAATTCACCACCGGCAAGCGCCCCAAGCGCTTCACCTGGCAAACCAGCTCATACGGTGCGCCTGCCAGCTTGGCAAAGCTCATTAATTCTTCATCCGGCGTATTTAATAACTTGCGAATTTCACTCATCATCATCCGCATATGACGGACGGCTTCGACTACGTTGCCGGTCCCGGGTTCACCCTTGGTTCTTAGCATAGACGCTCCTTCTCCGATGCGCCGCAGTGCTTCACCTAGGTTTCTTGCACCGCAAACAAAAGGAACGGTAAATTCCCGTTTGTTAATATGAAATTCATCGTCAGCAGGAGTAAGGACTTCACTTTCGTCAATATAATCTACCCCTAGTGCTTCTAGGATTTTCGCCTCCACGAAGTGGCCGATGCGCGCTTTGGCCATAACCGGAATGGTTACCGCCTCCATAATCTTTAAAATTATCTCTGGATCTGCCATTCTGGCCACGCCGCCGGCGGCGCGAATATCAGCAGGCACCCTTTCCAGTGCCATAACAGCTACTGCACCTGCTTCTTCCGCAATTTTTGCCTGTTCAGGCGTTGTGACATCCATAATGACGCCTCCTTTTTGCATCTCGGCCAAGCCGGCCTTAACACAAAAAGTACCTTGTTCTGCCATTCCTGTGACTCCCCTTTCCTGAAATACCCTATGATTCTATCTGGATTGATCAACATCTTATTTTACTATAATTTCTTCTCCGAAACAAGCAGCTCTGGCTCAAAC
>QLUI01000481.1 GCA_018725345.1 Bacillota bacterium
CATTCCTTATTCCTCCATTCTTTCATTATGCGAAATGGAGCATAACGCTAAAGATTGTATACGGAGTGGAGCGAAGCGAAATTCCGGATACAATCTGGTTAACGAGTGATTAGTGACCAGTCACCAATCACCAAACAGCTACGGCTGATTGCGGAACGCCTACCTTTACATCCGGAAAACGCCGAAACGTGTGGGCTCCAGGGGTGCATTCAAGGAGACCGATATAGCAAATCCCAGCATCTTTCGAGTGTCAACGGGATCTATAACACCGTCATCCCACAGATGGGCGGTGGAGTAGTAGGGGGTGCTTTTTGCACGGTAATCTTCGAGGGTGAGCTCGAGAGTGCGCTCCAACTCCTCCTCGGAATAGCTCTCGCCACGCCGTTGCAGTTCGGCGATTCTTATCTGCCGCAGCGTCCCGGCAGCCTGCTCACCCCCCATGACCGAGATGTAACCGCTGGGCCACATGAGGAGAAGATTCGGGTCGTAGCCGCGCCCACACATGGCATAATTCCCCGCCCCCACGGAAGCACCCACTATCACCGAGAACTTGGGGACATTCGCCGTTGCGGTAGCCGTAATGAACTTTGCCCCATGCTTCGGTAGCCCACCGTGCTCTGTCTGGCTGCCGACCATAAAGCCGGTGATATTATGCAGATATACCAGCGGAATTCGCCTCTGGGCGGCAAGTTGGATGAAGTGGGCCGTCTTTAGGGCACTCTCGGGGAAGATGACTCCATTATTGGCAATTATCCCCACAGGATAGCCTATAATATGAGCCCATCCGCAGACGATGGTCATTCCATAAAGGGCCTTGAACTCCTGCAATCTGCTGCCGTCAACGATCCGTGCTATGATCTCGCGGATGTCGAACGGCTGGCGAATATTCTTGGGAATGATCCCGTATATCTCCTCCGGGTCATAAAGCGGCTCCTGCGTTTCCTTGACCTCAAGAGATGATTGTTTGACCCGGTTGAGGTTAGCGACGACATCCCTCACCCACCTGATGGCGTCATCGTCGTTAAGGGCATAGTAATCGGCGACGCCTGATATCCGGCAGTGGGTATCGGCGCCGCCCAGCGTCTCGGAGTCCACTTCTTCGCCCGTAGCTGCCTTGACCAGCGGAGGGCCGCCAATGTAGATCGTCCCCTGCCTCCTCACCATCGCGGCATCGTCCGACATCGCCGGCATGTAGGCACCACCGGCAATACACATGCCCATGACGGCGCATATCTGAGGAATACCTTTAGCCGATAACTGCGCCTGGTTGAAGAAGAATCTTCCGAAATGCCTCGAGTCGGGGAAGACCTCATCCTGCATGGGGAGGAAAGCCCCTCCGGAATCCACCAGATAGATCGTCGGCAGGTGATTCTGCATGGCAATTTCCTGTGCCCGCACATGCTTCTTAACCGTCATCGGATGATATGAGCCTCCCTTTACGGTGGCATCGTTGGCGATGATCAAGACCTCCTTGCCGCAGACAACGCCTATTCCGGTGATAATTCCGGCGGCAGGGACCTCATTGTCATACATGTCCCAGGCTGCCAAGGGACTCAGTTCGAGGAAGAAACTATCCGGA
>QLUI01000482.1 GCA_018725345.1 Bacillota bacterium
TATAGACTACCGGGTAGTAAAAGCTGTCCTGTGCGTTCTCCAGAAGGACTTCCACCTCACCAGGGGTTAAGGTGCGCATAACCTTCTTACGCGGGGAAGGTGCGTCCACCAGCTCAGCAGGGTTACGGCCAAGATAGCCTTGCCTGACGGCGAATTTCAGGCTTTGGCTTAACACCCGGTGCTGATGATGCACCGTCCTGGTCGATAGCTTCTCACAGGCCTGGCCGTAATAGGCTTGAATAGCCTGCGGGTGAAGGTGCTTTAGCTGAATATGCCCCAAAGCTGGCACCAGGTGAGTCTCTATAATAGCCCTATATCCATCAAGGGTGCGATGGGAGCAGTTAGTCTTAACATAGCCGAGAAGCCAGTTACGAAGGTGCTCGGCCACTGTGAGCCGTCCTGGTGGGGTATAGACACCCTTCTCAAAGCTGACCAGCAATTCATTCAGCCTCTTTTGAGCAGATGACTTAAGCCCGTGTATTGTCTCGAAGTGGCGGCGGTATTTACCATCCGGCCCGATGCCCATATAAACCGTGATCTGCCAGGATTCATTTCGTTTGCGTATGTGGCCTCTCATGGCGTGCCTCCTTTGCTCGATTGATCGATTTCATTTGCTCTAACGGTAAGGAAGAGAAGTGCCTTAGCTTTTCAGTAACAACGGGGTCTTCGTCCAGCGAGTTCTCAAATAGCTGTCTCAAGGTCTGTCCAAGCCAGGTTTTGAAATTCGGTTGTTCTAACGTGTATTGGTCGTGCAATTGCCTTAGTAGCGTTTCCTCGTCTGGCGCAAGTGTGCCGCCCAGATACCATACCTTGTTGAGTGCCACTAATGCCTTGCTTCCGCCTGCAATCGAGACTTGCTGCCACTTTGTGGTTGCTGGGTGTGCCTCCCTCCAGGCCTCCACATTTGCGGTAATGTCTTTCTCTTTGTAGAGCCTTGCGAGGCCATCAGGAGGGGGGGGTGGCAGCAGCATCATTAATTGGCTTAATTCTCCCAGCGAGCTATTAAACATATAGACAACAAATGGAGAGTCCTTAAGGTCTGCGATCGCATGATACCTTCTCCTGTAATACTCCCGTTGTATATCTTCGTCTGCTATGGCACGGTAGTACCTGACTTTAAGGACCTTTAGGCTTACGGAGTCATGTGGGCTTGTCGCTTTCCACTCAGCCCATATTTGCTCCCAGTTGAGGCGCTTGCGAAGGATAAACGAGTTTTCTTCATACGGCCGCCGAGCTAGTACGAACCCGACCAGGGATAGGCGATTCTCGAAGCAGAGATCGTAACGCTTACGGGAGACTGGCTTTTTGGGCTTTTTACGGGAAGACAAGTATACCAATAACTTGACCCTTTCAAAGAAATCCTTTAACACGCCGTCAAGGTCATCCAGGGATATTTCATCATCTCCCGACGAGCCTGCGTCTTCCTCAAACTTTGCCCGGAAGTCTTTTGAAAGAGTGGTGCCGTACGTTCGTTCATACTTTCTAAAAATAGACTGTCTACGCTGTTCTAAGGCTTTGTTCATCCTTCCTTCCCTCCTTCTGGAAACAGGTATCAATTGATACCGAACTACCTTA
>QLUI01000483.1 GCA_018725345.1 Bacillota bacterium
AGCAGCAAGCGAAGTTGAACGAGCACAAGGCCAAAGAGGAGGCCACAGGCAAGAAAGTGCGGGGACGGAAGCCCAAAGCACCGGATTCTTCCGTGGCCGAGGAAGCGAAAGCGAACACCGCCCTTCCGGACAGTCGGATCATGAAAACCCGGCGGGGCGATAGATGGAGTGGAAGTTATTTATCAAATGCACCGTAAAACTCCTTGCTTCAGCTATGTTCGGAACAATCTGCCAGCCTGCTACCGCACTCCCGGCACCAGGGCAAAAATCTGCTTGTTAACAGGCCGCAGGCGCAACACTTCTCCTGCTGTACCGCACCGCAGCGTCCGCAAAAGTTGCCTGGCAGGGGGAAACCGCATAAAGGGCAGGATTTCTTCCAAAGACGCCGGTTTCTTACCGCCTCGGCGGAAAGCAGTCGATTTTTCAGGAAAACAATCCCCGCTATGGAAAGCCCGCTGCCTCCCAGCGAAACGACCCACTCTACCGGAATCAGGCCCCGCAAGAAGGGATAGGCAACCTGGTAGGTGACCACCAGCGTTTGCACCGCTCCGAATCCCAAAAAACTGGTTCCGATTACTGCATAACGGCTTAACAGCGGCCTCGTGCGAAACAGGCCGGAAACCCATATCGCCAATGCAAAGACTGCCAGCGCATAGGTTATCAGCGCCACGCCTGCCCTGCGGTTACGCTGGCTGTTTAGCTGGGCAAATCGCTCATGAAACCGTGCTTCAGCTTCCCTGAAAGCACTTTCCCTGGGACTCAGAATATTGTTCTGAAAATCCCGCAAAGCAGCTTGCGTGCCGCTTAAGGCAGCCTGGGAGTTCCTGTGTTCGTCCCTGGCTTTCTCCCATCTGGCCATCTTTTGTTTATCATCTATACCACGGTCCAGGAGCGTACGGTACTCCTCGCGCGCCGTCTCATACTCCTGGCGCAGTTCTCTTTCCTCGTCCTGCAAGCGCTGCAAGGCTGATAATTTGTTATTGTTCTGCTGCCACAGATTGTTCATCTCCCGCTCAAGCGCCTCCGGGATGAACTGACTGCGTAATGAGCTATAATCCGGAAGCGGAAAAGCACTGTTAATGGTCCATGCCAGGCGCATTCCGCCAATCAGCAGGAAAAGAGCCAAAGCAACAGCGAGAATCCTTTCCGCCCTGGTTACTTCCCGGCCGGTGTCCGATAACTCTTTTTTGTCCATGGAATTCTCCTCTCTCAGGTTAATCTTCCTTACCGATCCTATTCTTGCCGGAAGATGCGAAGACCTGCTGACCGTATCGTCATCAATATCTGGGAGAATCACTGCTTTATCCCAAGATGGATTGCTGCAGCATCTTGGGGGCGCTTATGGCCCCGATACCATTCGGTCTACTCCGAATACATGGTTCCACTGCAAAAACCCTATAAAATAATAGAAAAACTTGCCAAAAAAGCAGGAAAAACAAGGGCGAATATCGAAGAATAGAAAAATAGAAGAATAGCAGAATCATCCTCTTTCAAGTTGTGTTATAAATCCATCTGTGTTAACTTGACCCCTTTGCTTTGACTGCATTACCAGTCTTCATCGCTCATACGAGTCA
>QLUI01000484.1 GCA_018725345.1 Bacillota bacterium
GCCACCACTTTGATAATCCAAGTGAATCTACCCTGGATACGGCCTCTGGACAATCCATAATGTCAATGCTGGTCACTGTTCCAGCGATCTCTTTTGCCGCAGATAAAAGAGCTATTGTGCTTTCGCCAGTTCTTACCCCTAATTCTAAGACGGTTGAAAGTTTGAAATGCTTTGTTAACATGTAAAGGGTCATCAAATGCTCGTTAATGTCTGTTCTCTCCAGCATAGCCACCTCTAGCGGGCTCTGAGGCTCAATTTGCGAATACCGTTGTATGGAGTGAAGCTCGAGTTTCAACTTATTGTAATTGGCTTGCCCTAAAGCTATATAAAGGATAGCCTCTCTCGGATTGCGTATCGCATTTCGTAACTTGGAATATAAGCCCATGTGTGTAGCCCCTTAATTAATACCGTTTACTTTTACCCGCGATGGCTCTTTATACTATTTGCTACCGTCACCAACTGTCTAATCTCAGAACGGAGGAGAAGCCAGGTGACCACGCAGAAGAAACCAATATAGATGAACATCTGGGCAATGAACCAATCAGCCAGGAAAGACGCCAGCCAGAAGCCTCCCAGATAGCTACCCATGATTACCAGACCTCTCCCTAGCTCACTATTGCTTTCTCCTACCGCTGAGCTTAAACTCAGCTCATTTATAATATACCATATCACAAAGCTAATAAGTGTAGCAATAGCCACGCTTTCCAAAGTGCCAAAGATTTTTATGGCTAAAATGTTCAACATAGCCGAGAGAGCCAGTGCCGTTATCCCCCAGAGGAAGTATTGCCGCTGCTTGCGATACGCCAGGTAGAAACTAATATGCAGGATTTGAATCAGGCTGCCGAAGCCTACTGTGCACAGCAAGATTTGCATTATTGGCAAGCTAGCAACATAGTGGGGCAGATAAAACTTGATTAGTCCGGTTAAAGGGAAATAAATAGTCAAAATGGCTGCCCAGGCGAGGATGATAGCCGGTTTTCCTAACTGATAAGCTCTGGTTCGTAATTCCGTTGTCATGGCAGAGAGATTGGGGAATAAGACCTGGGATACTGCTCCCACGAAGGTATAGGCAATCATAGCCGCTACCAGGCCAAAGGCATAAATGGCGAATTGCTCTATGGGGAAAAAGGAACTAACCATTAGCCGATCAATAGTCAGGAAAAGCACCACGACGAAATTTCCCAGTAGCACAAAGATGCCAATATTGATGTTTTCTTTGCCGTAAGCCCATAAGGAAGAGATTGAGGGCACTTCACCCCAAAGGTATTGGCGAAACCAGAAAGCAAGAACAAATAAAGCGAGAAGGAAAGCAGTTAAAGAGGCGAGGATTACATACTGGTAATTCAAATAACCAGAGGCAAAAAGGAGGACAATAAGTATCAGGAATGCCAGTCCCCTACCCACATTCACTGCGGTCAACAATTTGAATTTCCTGACCGCCATAGAAGTCCAGGTAAAGAAGGCTGCCAAATTTGTCACAAAGGCGTATATCAATATCACTAACCCCACCGCGGTAAGGCCCTTCAAAAGTCATATTGCGCAGCTTTTGCACCAGGGTATCCCAGGATACC
>QLUI01000485.1 GCA_018725345.1 Bacillota bacterium
AGAGAGGCCGTGGTTAAAACTCTGGCCTGAAGAAGTCCCACAACACCTGGATTACCCCGAGATACCCCTCTTCGAACTCCTGTCCCGGACGGCTCAAGAGTGGCCTGGGAATGTCGCTTTCCGTTGCCGGGAGCGCTCGCTGACCTACCAACAGCTCGACGATCTAACCAACAAGCTGGCCGCCGGGCTCCGCGATTTGGGGGTAAGAACGGGGGACCGGGTGATGCTCTTTCTCCCCAACAGCCTCGAATTTGTTATCGCATACTACGGAATACTGAAGGCCGGTGGTATAGTTGCCACAACCAACCCGCTCTACCGGCAGGCGGAGTTAAGGCATCAGCTCAATGATACCGAGTCTAAGGCTATTATTGCCAACCGGGACCTTTACCCCCTGGTCAAGGCGGTACAAGCTGAGACCAAACTGCAGATGGTCCTTCTAACCGACGCCTCGGAGAGTGGAGCGATTTCCTTCACCGAGATACTGGAGAAATATCCCCCCCTCCCACCCCAGCCCCCCATCAATCCCGGGGAAGATGTGGCGGTGATCGTTTACACCGGGGGAACGACCGGCCCTTCAAAGGGGGTCTTGCTCACCCATTATAATCTGGTGGCTAATGCCATGCAAAATGCCGCCTGGTTCGGATGGAGCAGTCAAGATATCGTCATCGGCCTGCTCCCATTCTACCACAGTTGGGGAGGCTGCACCTGCATAAACTCGCCGATCTACAGTGGTGCCCCGGTGATCATCCTGCCCCGCTTCGATACCGAGAAACTGCTGCTGACCGTGGAAAAGGAAAGGGCGACCGTCCTTTACGGCGCCGCCTCAATGTTTATCACACTGGCAAATAGCCCGGCCATAAGCAAATATGACCTCTCGAGCCTGAGGTACGTGAAGGGCGGCGCAATGCCCATCCCACCAGAAATAAGAGAAAGATGGGAGCAACTAACAGGGGTGAGGATGATCTTAGGCTACGGCCTGAGCGAGGCCTCGCCGGAGACCCATAACTCCCCTCCACAAAGGGTGAAGCCGGGAACCATTGGAATACCGGTCATTGATACCGACGCCCGCATTGTGGATGAGCATACCGGCGAAATTGAACTGCCGGCCGGCCAGATGGGCGAACTGGTGATCCGGGGGCCGCAGGTCATGAAGGGATACCTCAACCGCCCCGAGGATACCCGGGAGGCACTGCGCAGCGGGTGGCTCTATACCGGCGACCTGGCGCTGATAGATGAGGAGGGGTATTTTCGCATCCTCGATCGCAAAAAGGAAACCATCAAATACAAAGGCTATACCATCGCCCCGGCGGAGGTCGAGGCCGTCCTCTATGAGCACCCGGCGGTCAAGGAATGTGCCGTGGTCGGCAAACCCGATCCATTAGCCGGCGAGATGCCCAAGGCATACGTGGTCTTAAAGGAAGGCCTTACCGTCGAGGGGGAGGAACTGATCAACTTCTGCGCCGCAAGGATCGCCCCCTACAAGCGCATCCGAGAGGTTGAATTTATCGCAGAGATACCCAAGACCCCCGTGGGGAAGGTGCTGCGGAGGGTCCTGCGGGATAGGGAAG
>QLUI01000486.1 GCA_018725345.1 Bacillota bacterium
ATTTCAAAAAAACAACTAAAATCTTTTTCCATTATGATGTAGGAATTTTGAAGGAGGCAGTAATGAGATGGTCCTGAATAATTTTGAAAACCAGGTGGGGTTGCTGGGGATAATCGTTAACTCCATTCCAGACGGCCTGCTTGCCGTTGACCGTGAAGGCAGGGTTATCATCTGGAACCGGGCCGTGGAGGAAATGACGGGTGTCCGGAAAGAAGAAGTGCTGGGCAAGGGGGAATATGCTTGTGCCGCCCCGTTTTTCGGGGAACAGAGGCCCATCCTGGTAAATATCCTGCTTGGCAACGGCAAAGAGCGGGAACGCGGCTACGAGAAGATTGAACGGAAGGGGCAGATGCTGGTCGGCGAGGGCTTTGCTCCCCGCGCTTACGGCGGCCGAGGGCTCCATTTCTGGACTATCGCCGCGCCAATCTGCGATCAGGCGGGTAATATGCTTGGCGCTATTCAGTGCATCCGCGACATCGGTGAGCGCAAAAAGATAGAGCAGGAACTGCGGCAAAAGAGTATGCACGACGCCCTTACCGGACTTTACAACCGCACTTTTTTCGAGGAGGAACTGCGGCGCCAGGAAAAGAGCCGCTCTTTTCCCATCAGCCTTATCCTTTGTGACCTTGACGGGCTGAAAGTAGCCAACGACACCCGTGGCCACGAACAGGGCGACGCTCTCCTGCGCCGGGCGGCGAAAGTTCTTGCCGCCTGCGTCCGGGGGGGCGACCTGGTGGCCCGCATTGGCGGAGATGAGTTTGCCGTGGTGTTGCCGAACGCTGAACTGGCAACGGCGGAGGAAGTGGCCGCGCGCATCACGCAGGCGGTGGAAAAAGACAACCTGCAGCACCCTCAGCTGCCTTTAAGCCTTTCGGTCGGCGCCGCCACTGCAGAAAGACCTGACTGCTCACTGCTTAAAACGTATAAGGACGCCGACGACGCCATGTACAGGGACAAGCTGGCCCGTGAAGCGGAACCGCGGGGGGCTGTGGTCCGCGTTTTGAGGACGGCACTGTCGGCCAGGGACAGTGTTGCCGCAGAGCACTCGGAACGCGTGAAAAAGCTGGCCTGCCTGCTTGGCAAAGCTGTCGGGCTTTCCCGCACGGAACTGAATAAATTAAGGCTCCTGGCTGACCTGCACGACATTGGCAAGCTGGGCGTGCGCGAGCAGGTACTCTTTAAAGAAGCAGAGCTTACTGCTGAAGAGCTGGCGGAGTTCCAGCGGCATCCGGCGATTGGGCGCCGCATCGCTCAGGCCTCACCTGAACTGGCACCGGTGGCGGACCTAATCGGCCAGCATCACGAGTGGTGGAACGGGGAAGGGTACCCGCACGGTCTGAAGGGTGAGGAGATACACGCCTTATGTCGCGTGCTGATGGTGGCCGATGCCTATGACCTGCTGACTTCCGGGCTCCCGCCCGAACGCACGTTGTCGCCTACTGCCGCCCTTGCGGAGTTGCAATCGGCTGCAGGCGTGCAGTTTGAGCCGCAGATGGTGGCCGCTTTCGTACAGATGATGTCAGGGCAGGACTGACAGCAGTGCGTTACACCAATCCAAAATACTT
>QLUI01000487.1 GCA_018725345.1 Bacillota bacterium
TGAGGGACGAGATTTGATTGACCCAAGATATGCCTTTGCCACAGCATACCTGAAGGCTGCAGAATCCCGAGTGGTAACCTCTGAAGATCTGGAACAGATGCAGAGGGCATCCAATTTACCCGAGGCGTTAGAGCTCATCCAGGACACGGACATCGGAAGCTACTTGAGGCGACAGAGGGAATCGTCCATCAACAAGTTCGATGACCTCGATGCTTTACTCTGGGAGTATCTTCAGGAGCACATAGAGCACCTTGAAGGGCTGCGCATCCTCCCCGATGAGATACACACAGTGCTGAAAAAGCACCTCGTGAAGTACGACGTGCTGAACATCAAAGCAGCCCTGCAAGGCATCGCTGCACACCAGAAGGCTCGCATGATACCGGTGGGCGTTATCTGCAGTCGTGGCTTACTCGACGAGCTCTCCAACGTCGAAGAGATCGAGGGTATCATCGAGATATTGAGAAGATGCGGGTTGGCAAGATACGCCGATATTTTGCATGAGGCGGGGGAAATCTCGGACATCAAGTCAAGGCTGGTGCTCGAGTTCCAGCTCGACAGCGCCTACTATCAAGATTACTTAGCTGCGGCCAGGAGCTTGACAGAGGGGTATCTGCTGACCAAATCACTTGGCTTCATAATTGACCTGCTGAACTTGCAGATGGTTTTAAGGTCAGTAGGCAAGAGGCAAGAGTCAAGAGCCAAGAGTCAAGAGCCAAGAGTCGATAGTCAAGAGTCGGGGAAGGGGGGGGACTCCAGACTCCAGACTCCAGACTCCAGACTCCAGACTCTGGGCGGTGGGTACATGCTCTCCGGTGAGATCATCAGCGAGTTGCTTTCACTCAAGCTGCCGGATATTCCAGGCAGACTGGAGGATACCTTCTACTATCAGGTGGGGCAAGATGTTCTGGTGAACTATGAAAAGACCCATAGCCTTACCGCTATCGAAGAGGTCATAGATAAACACAAATTTCAGTTGCTCAGGGATATCCTCATGCCGAGGCTAATGTCGTCTGTGGTGATGTTCTGGTACCTGATTCTGAAGGAGACGGAGCTGCGGAATTTGAGACTGGTCGCCAAATCCCTCCTCGATAACTTAGAGGTGGCCAAGAACCTTCTGGTGGCGCCATCATGACGCGCCTCGAACATCTGACCATCGCTGTTATCGGGGATGAGGACCTGGTAAACGGAATGAGGTTGGCTGGCATCAGCCGCTATTCCCTTATCGAAGGCAATCGAGACATTGGTGCCGATGTCAGAAGATCCCTGACTGAACTGGTGAGAGACCAGGATATCGGCATAATCATGATACAGGAGGAGTATGCCGAACATGCCGAGGATCTAATTGCCAGTGTCAGAGGTGAGAAAAGTATCACCCCGGTGATCGTCGAGGTGCCGTCCAAGTACGGAACCAAGCACAAGGACATCGGGGCGCTCTATAAGGCATATCTCAAACACTTCATCGGATTCGATATCGAAATCTAGGGGGCTAACAAAATGGGTAAGATATGGAGAATTTCTGGTCCGGTAGTCATAGCCGAGGGCATGAGAGGCTCGCAGGTCT
>QLUI01000488.1 GCA_018725345.1 Bacillota bacterium
CTTCCTGACAATCTTACCCTCCTCCATCTCATCAAAGGCAAGGCCTAAAATTTTGCAGATTAAGGGAGTATGGAATTCCCATAACCTTCTTTTTGATTTGTTGGTCTTCGCAGGGTGGGCTCCAACATCGGTATGCACCGCCCCCCGCACCATGGAAGGCGAGCTCAGACTCTTGAATAATTCCCATGTCAGCGGGATGCCCTGTGAGGTCTGCGCCACCATTAATCTTGTTGACCACTACTCTGGTTGCAGTCTCCATCTCAGTCAACCGGCTCATTTTTGCCCCCTTTCTTTTTTAGAACCTTCGCTTTTGAAAATCTGCCGCTTGTGGTATAATTAAAATGCGCCAGGGATAAAGCTAGGCCTACCAGCTCGCAAATGAGCACAACGCCTTCTACCCTACACTGAGTGCGACCGGCCAAAGTCTGGACTCAGAGAGGGTGTAGCATTACCCTGGTGCTTTTATTTGCTTAGGTCATCACCTGCTTGCTCTGATAGTCTTCTCTCTCGTTACCCGGCTCTGTAGTATGTGGGTTCGCCGGGTTACCACAGACTCTGCATTGCCCACATTTGCAACCACAGCTACAACTGAACTCAGACACCTTGAGGGCTATATCCCAAATCTTCCTCGCAATACTTTTAAGCGTCATCATTGCTTTCTCTCCTTTAACCTGGGGGAGGAGGTTACTCCTCACCCTTTATCTTTAAACTATAAACAGCCTCCCGATTTGATAAATCAGGGTAGCGGCTATCCAGGCAACTACGGTGGTGTAAAGGGCAGCAAAACCGGCCCACCTCCAGGAGTTGGTCTCACTCCGGATGACACCGGTGGCGGCCATACAGGGAATATAGAGCAGGCAGAAGACCATAAAAGCGAAGGCAACAAGCGGTGTCCAGCCAAGCTGGGCAGCGATAACACCACCCAAAACACCCTCCTCAACCGCAAATATGGTGCCCATAACGCCCACCACCACCTCTTTGGCCAGGAAGCCGAAGACCAGGCTGACCGCCGCCTGCCACTGACCAAAACCAGCAGGAGCGAATATAGGGGCAAAAAAGCTGCCAATCTGGCCAATCCAGCTCTCAGCACTGGCATACTCCACCCCCCAGGGCATACTGCCCAAAAACCAGATCAGCACCACCACTCCAAAGATGATGGTTCCCGCCCTGATGAGGAACAGCCTCCCCCGCTCCCACATGTGCACCAGCACCCCGGTTATGGTAGGCAGGCGATAAGGTGGCAACTCCATAACGAAGTGACCGCTGGGTCCTTTGAGGATACTCTTACGGAATATCAGCGCCATGATGATGGCGACGATAATCCCGATGATGTACATCGAGAAGACCACCAGCCCCTCGTTGGCGGTGAAAAAGGTACCAGCTAGGAGCACGAAGATGGGAAGCCTGGCGCCGCAGGACATAAAGGGATTGACTAATATGGTAGTTAACCTATCCCTGGGGTTCTCTATAGTGCGACAGGCCATAATCCCCGGGACATTACAGCCAAAGCCCAGAATCATGGGGAGGAAGGAACGACCGTGAAGCCCGACTTTGTGCATTA
>QLUI01000489.1 GCA_018725345.1 Bacillota bacterium
TCCATAAGCTCTCCCAATATTTTCATGCCACGCGCAATTTTTTCCTCGCTTGCCTCGGAGAAGGCAAAACGGGCAGTGTTTTTTCCGTTATTATTGACGAAGAAACCAGCACCGTCTACAAAAGCCACTTTACGATTCACAGCCTTTAACAGCACTTCACGGGCGCTCATCCCTTCCGGCAAAGTCACCCAGACAAAAAATCCGCCCTCAGGCCGCGTCCAAGTTACATCTTCTGGAAAATGCTGTTCAAAACAAGAAAGCATTAAGTCACGTTTAGCTTTGTAAAGGGAAATCAAGGAGGAGACATGCTGCTCGATATAGCCGCTGGCAGCAAAGCGGAAAGCCAATCTCTGACCGAGAGAATTGGAGCAAAGGTCTGTAGCCTGCTTCGCACAGGCGATTTTCTGAACCAGCGTTTCTTCCGCCATAATCCATCCCACGCGAATACCGGGAATAAAAGTTTTGGAGAAGGATCCTAGATAAATTACACGTCCTTCAGTATCCATGGATTTAATGCTCTGAACAGGTTCACCCTCGAAGCGGATTTCGCCATATGGGTTATCTTCAATAATCATAAAATTGTATTCCCGAGCCAGCTCCAACATTTTTTTGCGCCGCTCAAGCGACATGGAAATCCCGGTAGGATTCTGAAAATTGGGAACCAGGTAGGCAAACTTAGGCGTCCGCCCGACCATCTGCATCTTGCGCAGTCTTACAGCCAGAAGATCTGTGCGGATTCCTTCCACATCGAGGGGGATGGCCACACGGTCACCTTGGTAGTTATGAATAGCTCCTAGACCGCCCACGTAACCTGGCTCTTCCACAATAACCAAATCACCTGGATTTACAAATACTTTTGCCAAAAGATCCATCCCCTGCTGTGAGCCGTTAGTAATAAGCAGATTATCAACACCGGAAGGCATACCTTCGCCAGTCATCTTCTCGGCTAAATATTTGCGTAGCTCAAGATTCCCTTCGGTAGGTCCGTACTGCAGCGCAGATTTGCCTTCCTCTTTAATAAGCTCATGCATCACTTCAGCAATTTTTTCCATGGGAAAAAATTCAGCGCTGGGGAAACCACCCGCAAAAGACATCACGTCCGGTTGCTCAGTCAGTTTAAAGAATTCACGAATTTCTGAAGTCATCATCAATTTCGCCCGATCGGCATACATTTGTTCAAAAAGCATTTCTCGCACCTCCGTTATATGTTGGTAGAAAAAAAACAACACCCGTCTCTAAATAGGCAGAGACGGGTGTTATCACCCGTGGTACCACTCTGATTACCGGAATTTCCGGCCACTCAAGCACAAGCTTTCTGGATAACGGCAGCACCGGCCTAGCTTACTAATTTTCAGCAGGCAGCTCCGGGGTGGCTCACCTTTCACGATTCCGAGGAACTTCTCAGCTTTCAGTTCCCTCTCTGTCGGTCTATGCAGGTTTATTCCCCATCTTCGCTTTTATTTTCAATATATGGGCTTACATCAAGCTAAGTGTCAAAAAAATAAAACTTGATCGTCATTATAGCAAAAATTGCATTCAAAAGCAAGTCGCATTTTT
>QLUI01000049.1 GCA_018725345.1 Bacillota bacterium
TTACAGGTTTTCTTTGGCGACACCAATTAATTGACTAAAACTTTCCGTATCATTGACAGCCAGCTCGGCAAGCATTTTGCGGTTAATATCAACGCCGGCACGTTTCAGCCCGTTAATCAGTCTACTGTAAGACATCCCATTCATCCTGGCAGCAGCGTTAATTCTGGCAATCCACAGCCTTCTGTAATCCCTCTTTAAATTGCGGCGGTCGCGGTAAGCGTACGCCAGCGACTTCATTACCGCCTGGTTAGCTGTGCGAAACAATTTACTCTTAGCGCCAAAATAACCTTTGGCAAGCTTGATTACTTTCTTATGACGCGCCCGACCGGTCACGCCCCGTTTTACCCTTGGCATGGAAAAACCCTCCTTGCATTGTTATATTCTTTAGTATGTGCTGACGTTTAGTTTGGTAGCATCCTTGCTACACGCCTAGCGTCGGAGGCACTAACCAAAGTATTTTTACGCAGCCGACGCTTGCGGCCAGGAGCTTTCTTCTCCAGAATATGTCGCGCATTAGCATGGCTGCGTTTAAATTTGCCAGTTCCTGTTTTTTTAAAGCGCTTTGCGGCGCCGCGGTGTGTCTTCATCTTAGGCACAGCTGTTTCCCTCCTAGTTCGATTTCGGCATCAGAATCATTATCATGTTCCGTCCTTCCACCTTAGGGACACGTTCCACATTGCCCAGGTCTTCCACTTCCTTCGCCATCCGCAGAAGCAGTTTCTGACCCATTTCAGGGTGGGTAACTTCCCGGCCTCTGAACATTACGGTAGCCTTTACTTTATCTCCGGCTTCCAGAAACCGACGGGCATTTCTCAGTTTCACGTTAAAGTCATTATCTTCAATATTAGGACGGACTTTAACTTCCTTAACAGTAATAATTTTCTGGTTTTTGCGGGATTCTTTCTCCCGCTTGCTCTGCTCAAACTTGTATTTGCCAAAATCCATGATACGGCAGACAGGCGGTTTGGCAACAAGAGACATGGCCACCAAATCAAGATTTTTCTCAGTGGCCAAACGTAACGCATCTTTCAATGGCATAATCCCCAACTGTGCACCATCCGTGTCAACCACCCGGACTTCGCGGGCACGGATTTGTTCATTAACAAGTAAGTCCTTGCTAATCTTGCATCACCTCCAAAAAAATATTTATCGCCCGTATTGTTCGGAAACACAATTATATTTCCTATACAACGACAAAAAACGCAGGCAGCTCCACCTACGTTCATCTTCAACAAAAAATACGCTCACGCAATCAGGCGATTATTGTTGACCCATGGGGCTATGCCTTAGGGTGAGAAGCAGTGGCTTCTTCTTAAGTCAACTCAATATAACATACTCTAATCAAGAAGTCAACGGCGTTTTTCTTTAATCTCCAGCTTGATTTTCTCAATAAACTCTTCTATCTTCATTGTGCCGACCTCCCCTAAGGTACGCTCTCTTACAGCAACGGCTCCGGCATCTTCTTCCTTTTCCCCAACAACCAACATGTAAGGAACTTTCTGCATTTGAGCCTCGCGAATTTTGTAACCAACCTTTTCATTGCGTAAATCGGCTTCCACGCGGACGCCTGAAGCCCAAAGCATTGCAGTCACATCCTTGGCATATTGATGAAACTTCTCCGTGATCGGAAGCACCACCACCTGCTGAGGCGACAACCAAACAGGGAAAGCTCCGGCAAAATGCTCAATCAGCACCGCCATAAAGCGCTCAATAGAACCATATATCACCCTATGAATCACCGCAGGTCTGTGCTTCTGCCCATCTTCTCCCACATAGGTTAAGTCAAACTTCTCCGGCATCTGAAAGTCTAGCTGAATAGTGCCGCATTGCCAGGTCCGACCGATAGAATCTTTAAGGTGGAAATCAATTTTAGGTCCGTAAAAGGCCCCGTCTCCCGCATTAACTAAATAAGCAATCTTCCGTTCTTCAAGCACTTCTCGCAGCGCAGCAGTGGCAATCTCCCACATCTCGGCGGAACCCATGGCTTTTTCTGGCTTGGTAGAAAGTTCTATGTGATATTCAAACCCAAAAAGATGATACATTCTATCAGTCAGTTCTATTACTCTAGCCACTTCGTCTTTAATTTGTGACGGCAGCATAAAAATATGGGCATCATCTTGAGTAAAGGCTCGCACACGCATTAAACCGTGCAATGCGCCTGATAATTCATGGCGGTGTACAAGTCCAAGTTCTGCCATTCGGAGTGGCAAATCCCGATAGGAGTGCATTTTTGTTTTAAACAATAACATTGCTCCCGGACAGTTCATCGGCTTAACGGCAAAATCCTGTTCTTCAATACGCGTGAAATACATGTTCTCTTTATAATGCGCCCAGTGACCGGAACGCTCCCACAACATCCTGTTTAAAATTACCGGTGTCTTAATCTCCTCATAGCCGGATCGGAAATGCTCCTCACGCCAATAGGCTTCCAGTCCATTGCGAATGACCATTCCCTTGGGGTGCAACAACGGAAATCCCGGTCCTTCCTCCTGAATACTGAATAAATCGAGCTCACGTCCCAACTTGCGATGATCACGCTTTTTCGCCTCTTCCAGGCGATGCAGGTACTCATCCAAAAGCGCTCTCTTTGGAAACGATGTGCCGTAAATCCTTTGCAGCATAGGATTCTTTTCACTGCCGCGCCAATAAGCACCTGCTAAGTTTAACAGCTTTACCACTTTTACCTTACCGGTAGAAGGTAAATGAGGTCCGGCACATAAATCCACAAAATCTCCACAGCGGTAACAACTAATCACCGCATCAGCAGGCAAATCTCGGACCAGTTTCACTTTATAACCTTCACCTAGTTTTTCAAAATAAGAAGCTGCTTCTTCGCGGCTAAGCTCAAACCGTTTAAGCGGCAAATCCTCTTTGATTATCTTTGCCATTTCCGCCTCAATCTTCTCCAAATCGGACGGCACAAAGGACTCACTGTAATCAAAATCATAATAGTACCCGTCTTTGATGGCAGGGCCAATCCCCAATTTAACATCTGCAAACAGGCGTTTCACTGCCTGAGCAAGAATATGACTGGAAGTATGTCGATAGACCTCCGCCCCTTCGTCATCATCAAAAAGCAGGAAACGCACTTCCGCTTCTCTAGGCAAAACTGCTAATAAATCTCTGACAACATTATTTACTTTAGCAGCTGTCGCATCTTTTTTCAGGCGGCCGCCCAGTTCATTAGCAATATCGACAACGCGGGCACCTTCGGGATATTCCCGCACAGAACCATCCATTAAAGTCACCTTGGGCAAATTTAACCACTCCATTCTCCGTAATATTGCTTTAAAAACATAAGCACTGACTAATCCCACATCAAAGCATCAAACAAACCAGAACACAAGCAACGCCTGCAGCAGGCCAATCAGCAAACCTAGAACTGCACCAAGCAATTCAATCTGTTTCAGTTCACTTCTGGCCACGCTTAACACAAGCCCCTCAACCTCTTGCAGAGGCAATACATTAATCTTTCCTTCTACGATAGCACGTACATCCACCTGCTCGCGCATGTGTGTAACAAGCAATTCCACCATTTGCGGCAATTGATGTGCAACTTCATTTGTGACCAAATCGCGAAGCCGCTGGCTAAGAGTCTGACGTACAGCCTTGGGCAGCATGCCTATCTTTTCTACGCACCAGCGATCGACTGCGATACAAACCAACCGCTCTATTTTCTGCTGGATAGAAGGCATGTCCAGTTGTCCCGCCAGCTCGTCCACAGAAAAAAGCTGCTCTGCCACCACTTCTCCCACAGTATAGGCAATCTGCCCTCTGCGTTTGGGAATAAGCCCCTGAAAGGTAAGAGGTCCTAGGCGGAACGGTTGCAACGGCCGGAAAAGCAAACGAATCGCGAGTACATTGGTAACCCAGCCAATCACCGCACCGGTTAAAGGCAAAAGAACAAAAATCATCCGCTCTCTCCTTTCATGCTTCATTTTACCATAAAAGCATAAAAGAAAAATAGAGCGCCGCATTGCGGCGCTCTATTTTTCTTTTAATGTGAGATAGACACTCTCACTCAGGCAAAGCTTACACCGCCGGCAAAAGATCACCCTGCTTTCAAAGACATGCTTTAATATCTCCGCTGCTTTAGGATATAAGCTATACATTTGCTTATGCAGCACCACACGACGCGGAGCCACACTAATCAACATACTCACCAACTGGTCTTCAATCCCTGTAACACTATCGCAAACACCCCACTGAATATCTTGCTGGCACTGCTCCATCGGCCTATAATGCTGGTCAAGCAACCTGGCAACTCCAAGTTCATCTACTATCACATGAACCAGCTTAATTTTTGGCTCCTGCATTGTCATAAAATATTTTAACAACTGAATAAATTCCTGGTATTCCTTTTCCCGGAGAAAATCATCCACAGCTCTATCAACATTCTTGCGCAAAAATTCCAGCCAACTCTGTAGACGAAAAAGAATAAACCCGTGCAGATTTAGATATTGCCTTCGTGCCAGATAAAGCTCCAATGCCTCCCGCACTTCTCCTAACAGGTGTTCTCCCGACTCATTACTTCGCTCACTTTCATAGTGCTTCACTGCCAAAAATAAAATTTCTCGTCGCTCATGGCGGGGAAAATAAAAATCGGATTTGATTCTTTTGAAACGCTCATCTATTACCCTCCTTAAAATATCATACTGAAGTTATCCTTTACTGCTTTCGCTTTGATTATACTTACAATAAAATTTTTCAACACGCTATTCTTATTTTTACCATGCAATTTTTATGTACGATCAGAACACATACGCAAGATTTGGAACCCTTGCTTTTTTCCCATTTTTCTGTTATAGTTACAATGCGTTTAGAAATAAACGGGTCGTTAGCTCAGGGGGAGAGCACTACCTTGACACGGTAGGGGCCAGTGGTTCAAATCCACTACGACCCACCATAAAAAAGTAAACCTGTCAGCATTGACGGGTTTTTTTAATGCATAGGAAATTATTTCATTCAAGAAAGCTACGATCCAATGCATTGGGGACGCTCCGGGGGATTCCCCCTTATTCTTGCGGGGTGCAGAGGATCGCTCGGTCAACGCGATGTGGTGGCAACCCCTAGCGGATAAAAAAGACGCCTCCCAAGCAAAAAGAACGGGGGAGCGTCTTTTTTTATTTTGTATAAATGGGGGAATTTTAGTCTTTAGACCTTTCCAAAACAAACAAAACCTGGCCTTCCTGAACAATATCGTTAAGCTTAAAAACAATTTCATTGATCTGTGCGTCATAAGGCGCGATGATAGTAGTTTCCATCTTCATCGCTTCGATATTGGCAATTTCTTCGCCTTTGCTAACAATATCGCCCACTTTTAAGTGCCCGCGCTTTTGATTGCCTAAACGCCAAACAGTACCGTTAATTGGTGAGGGAACATCTTTTTCGCCTTTTGCCATCCTTATTTCTGTCTTTGTTACCCTAGGCGTCGCGACAGTATATACCCGAGTCTTATTATTTACGCGCATTACAACATGAACCAGTCCCTCATGCTCACCACCAATGGAAACAAGCTCAATGCAAAAAGGCTTGCCTTCAATTTCAAATTCCACTTTATCGCCTGGCTTCTTCAGCCCTTCACGCCAAACCTTGGTAGGCAATACATAAGGCGCCTCGCCAAAGCGTTCTTTAAATTCAATATACTCCACAGTATCTTTCGGGTGCATCAAGTAGAGAATAAACTCTTCCTCAGAGGGATGCCGGCCAATCTCAGTGCCTAATACACTCCGTGCGGAAGCTAAATCTTCATCCTCCAGCAAGTCTAACGGAGACGCATCTTCTCTGCTTTGTTGCGCTTGAGCCCACTCAGAACCAAAAGCGCTTTTATAGACCCATTCCGCCGGCCAGCCGATGGGAAGCTTACCGTAACGACCCAAGAGCAGATTCTTAAAGTCCCCTGGTGCATTAGAAAAAAGTCGCAACAACTCTTTCTGTTCCTCTCCCTCCAAAGCTGAGAAGTTCTGTTCTTTTTCAATAAATTTTTTGAGCAGGGCAATCAGGTGGCGTACGCCTGCTTCACCCTTTTCCTTGGCATATTTATTAACCATCCCGCTACAAGTAGTCCAGGTAATCTGCGAACCGGGAGTTACATCAAAATAATTGATAATCTGATTATAAAATGACATTACGGTGAGGATAGCAGGCATTAAGTGTAAAAAACCGCCTTGTTGTGCCTGCTCAAAAGAGCTGGGGAAAGCTCCCCCGGGCATTCTGTGAGCAAGCACCCCATGATCAAAACCTTTAAACGGCGACTCCGCCCATTCGTACTGGCTTATCCATTCCCTCACCTTTTGCACCGCTTCTTCCGCTACAGCACGGTTAAGATGCACAGGAATACCAGATTCTTCTAAATAGGCCTGCACACTTAGAACAGGAGGCTGACCATAAAAGCGGGTCAGAGAATCCTCCTCGACATCAACAATCTTGACTCCCGAACGGGCAGCCGCAAGCAGAGCAGGTAGAGCTAAACCGTCTGTTGTATGCCGATGGTATTGAATTACCAGTTCCGGGTAAGCCGATTTGATACTGTCTACCAAGTTGGCAATACGCTTCGGACTGCCCACCCCAGCCATATCCTTAATCACCAAAATTATTTCTTCCGTACCACCGCAAAGAGCAACAATTTCCCGCACCAGACTAAGATAATACTCATCTGATGCCCAAGCAGCCTGAGTGAAAGAGAGCGTAGGCGCAAACAACTTTCCGCGCCTCATGATCACATCTGCCACCACACGCATATTGCGAATGTCGTTTAAGAAAGAAAAGCAACGCCAGACATCAATGTCAACAGCAGAGACCACATATTCAATAACATTGCGAGGGTAGGGTCGGTAACCCCAGAGACTTGCATCCCGTACCAGCGTTTGCAAAAGCACATTAGGCATTTTCTCCCGCAGACTGCAAAGCTCAACAAAAGGGCTCTCTCTCCGGCTCATAATCCCAACATGCCAGCGGGCTCCTCCATGGCACTCCGCACTAAAGAGGCCCATCTCATTGTAAAAAGGAGCCAACGCGGCTAAATCGTGGTGCCGCAGACGGTTCTTATAATCGGATTGGCCGGCATCACGCATCCCGGTGGAGGTGAGACATACTCCCGGCAATTCACGAACAGCCTTTGTGATTTCCCGGGGCGACATGCCCGGCTTAACAAAAATATTATGCATCATAATTTTCCTCACATCCAAGTTTGGGGACCGAGAGCGGATATTTCCGCAACAAATCGGGCCACTTTTAGCGCTTCGTCTTCATGGTCTACCTCAACAAAGGTTGATACCAAATCCCGCATGTTTTCCTCAATAAATCGGGTAGAGAATTCGCCCGCAATAAAGGACGGATGCCGGATAATGCTTAAAAGCAGCGGAGCTAAGGTCTTAACCCCTTCAACCCTCAAGTTACGGCTCAGCGACCGATCCATGACGCGAATTGCATCAGCCCGATCAGCGCCGGCTGACATCACCAACATAATAAGCGAGTCATAATATGATGGAATATCTGCCCCTTCATAGACTCCGGAAGAGATTCGTACACCGGGTCCGTGCGGTTCATGCAGTCTGCTTATTCTCCCAAATGAAGGGCTAAACGTACGGGGATCCTCCGCATTAAGCCTAGCTTCCATTGCCCAGCGATTAGGTCTGATCTCATTCTGAGTAAAGGGCAGCTTCTTACCCATTGATACATCAAGCATAATACCAACAATATCAAGACCGGTGATCAGTTCCGTAATGCCATGTTCCACCTGCAAACGAGTGTTTACTTCCAAAAAATAATACTTCTGCGTGGCAGAATCAAAGAGAAACTCTACCGTTCCCGCAGTTGAGTAGCCAATTTGCTTCATCAGCGCAACTGCCCTACCGCAAATTTCTTGCCTTAACTCTTCGCTTAGTGACGGGGATGGCGCCTCCTCAATGATTTTCTGGTTGCGCCGCTGCAGAGTACATTCTCGCTCATAAAGATGAACTACATTGCCAAACTTGTCTGCCACCACCTGCACTTCAATATGGCGCCCACGCTCAATATATTTTTCCACCAGCACTTTGCTATTGCCAAATGACTTCTGCCCCTCGGAGCGCACTTGCGCCAGCGCCCTGCTCAGTTCAGCCTCAGACTCCACTTTGACCATCCCTTTACCGCCTCCTCCGGCGGCTGCCTTGATAATTATGGGGTAAGCCACGTCTTTATCCCTAAGCCAACTGGTAATATCTTCTTCCGTATTCACTTTGCTAACACCGGGAATGGTCGGTACATTTATTTTTTCGACAATTTCCTTCGCTTTAATTTTATCACCCATGTCCCTGATTACATTAGGCTCAGGTCCAATCCAAGTTAAACCGGCAGCAAGAACACGCCTGGCAAATTCATCATTCTCGGCCAGAAAACCCCAACCTGGGTGGACAGCATCAGCTTTACTTTTCAGCGCCGCATTAATGATTTTATCCATATTAAGATAGGACTCGCCGGGCGGGGCTTCACCTATATGCACCGCTGAATCAGCCACCGTCACATGATGAGCCAACCGGTCCGGAGTGCTGTAAACAGCAGTAGTCTGGATCTTACGGTCAATACAGGTATGCATAACACGTACCGCCGGCACACCACGATTAGCCACCAAAACTTTATTTATCGCTTTTAGCATAAACACGACACCTCTTCCTTCGCTTCGCCGGCAACAAAAATAAGTATTCCGGTCTTCATCAAGTGCGCTTTAGGGGAACACCAGGTACCGGCAGTTTCAGAAATTAAGGAGAAAAATAGCTAGTTAAAAAATCCGGCATATATGTAGCGAACACATACACCGGACTGCACATAACCGATATTACTACCCGCTAGATGCCCCCGTAACTACTCTCTTGAAAATTTCTATTAAGTAAAATAATAAAGCAAAAACAAGTAAATTTCAAGTATATTTTTCTAATATGTAAACTGACTGTGCATAACTTCCCATTAAATCCCCTCTCACTGCACAACAAATCCCCTCTCACTCTGGGAGAGGGCTAGGGTGAGGGCAAAACATTTTCATGCTAACTGTGGTACCGCTGGCAAGATGATTGTCATACTGCTTAAACTGCAGAATAGTTTTATTTCGGCATTAATCAGCGGCCGGTTCGGTATACATTTTAATTTGAG
>QLUI01000490.1 GCA_018725345.1 Bacillota bacterium
CCCTCTATGATCCTGCGGTGGTGGACGCCTGCGTGAGGCTCCTTACGGAGAAAGGGTTCAAACTTGAGCCTCTTGCAGGATTCGCGGGACATAAAGGAATTTAGGCTTTAGCCTTTCATTAAGCCATGTGAAACCCTGAAGGGTTAAGTCCTATTACTAGATTACTATGATTTATAGCCCTTTTGGGTGATTGCATTGGCAAGTATGATAACGTATACTAGTAATAGGTAAATTTAAGGTAGTTCAGGGGGGGAAACAGGACGTGACCAATCGTAAAGAGATGGAGGCTATGCTTACAGTAAGTGATGTAGCTTATCTTCTCAATGTACATATTAATACAGTAAGGCGGTGGAGTAATCAACGAATACTAAAGTCATACCGCGTCGGTTCACGGGGTGACCGGAGATTTCGACAGGGGGACATTGCTGATTTTCTTGCACAAGAATCAAAGATAGCCGTAACTACTCCGGTTCAAAGTTCCAAGGTGCACCTGCCTGGCCGGCAGACAGGCGGTTCAATGGTAGAGAGCGATGAAGGATGAGGTATGAAGAGCGCAAAGCAGACAAGCTTTGTTCCGGGTTCAAGGTTCAACGGTTAGGTAGCCCCCAACCCGGAACCGTGAACTGTGAACCCGATACGTGAACCTGACAACCTGAGTAGTTACATCATGAGGTGGCTCAGTGGATAAAATCAAGGTGATGATAATTGATGAGCAGGCATTCTTCAGGGTTGGTGTGCGCCACATACTATCTCAACAATCTGACCTGGAGATATCAGAGTGTGACCCAAATCAGGACCCGCTAGGGCTAATTGAAGCCAATCTGCCTGATGTCGCCCTATTAGGCTCTGACCTTGCCGCCCTCAGCGGGCTTGATCTGGGTAGAGAAATTGCCCGGCACTACCCAAATACTAAAGTAATAATGCTAAGCCCCAACCCTGATGACGAGGAACTTTTCGAGGTTATTAGAACCGCAGCCGTAGCCTGCCTGCGTAAAAACACCACTGCCGAAGAGCTGGCTAGCACTATAAGACGAGCCTGTAATGGTGAATACCCCATAAATGAAAGCCTTATAACTAGACCTGCGGTTGCCAGACATGTATTGAGCCAATTTCAAGACATGAGGAGAACTATGGAGGCCGTAGTCGCTCCCCTCACCCATAGGGAGACACAGATTCTAGACTACGTTGCCGCGGGCAACTCAAATAAGCAAATCGCCCGCATCCTGGGAATCAGTGAGCAAACAATTAAAAATCATGTTAGCTCCATCCTTCGTAAGTTAAATGCTAATGATAGAGCCCACGCTGTTGCCCTGGCGATGCGCGGCGGCTGGATTTCAGTCGAAGGAGAAAATGACAGTAGTCAGTAGTCGAGAGTCCGTAGACAAGGGGATAGGGAGATAGGGCTACACGCTACACGCTACATATTCAGGTTCAAGGTTCCGGGGTTCACGGTTAAAGGGCGATGAAGGATGAAGTGCGCCAATTGGAGATAGATATGGAGCTAAGAGCCCAGATTAGAGATAATCTGCAGAAGCAAGGCTATGAAATAACC
>QLUI01000491.1 GCA_018725345.1 Bacillota bacterium
AGGGAGAGGAAAATGGCGGCGGTGAGGAAGGAGCCATCTGCAGCACGCTGCCCTGCTCCCGCATCGTAAACGCCGGTGATGATGTCAGAAAGAAAAGTTCCTTCAGAGTATCCGACCAGGCTAAGGGCGGTGATGCCCAGAATGAATACCGAGATACCCCGAAGGGCGCCGAGGGAAAACCTTACCACCCCGGCAAGCCGCCCCCCATACTCACTCAAGAACACCCCGGCTCCCACACCTATAGGGAGAGATATCAGGGAAGTTAAAGCCATGAGAAGCAAAGTGCCCAGGATGTGGTTTCTCATCCCGGCCACTCTAATAGGGTGGCCGTAGGGAGTGGTTATGATCTCCCAGTCGAGGTTGGCGGCTCCTTCGGAGAAGATGTGGGATATAAACAGGGCATAGGCAGCCAGGGCAAGGAATATGGGGAGGATAATGAGGGGATAACGGGAGATGTCCTCGGCTGCCGGGGTTGCCCCTAGCAGGTGGCGCAAGGAGGAGCATGAGGAGGGAAGGGCTGCCGCAAAAAGGAGGAGGGCGGAGATAAAGGAGCGGTGGAATATAGCATTTATCTGAAAGCCGTAGAGGAATTCAGGAAGAGCCAAAAGGAGAAGGGCAGAGATGAGGGAAAAACCGGCGAGGATAATCAGCCCTCGCTCCCATACCCCTCTATGGTGGTGGACGTGAAGGAGAAGACCAATAAGGGAGAAAGAGAGAAAGCCAAGCAGCGGGACAGGATAAGCCTCCAGTGAATTCAGGACAAGGGAAAGGCATCCCAGAACGATGCCCAGTGCTGATATGGCAAGGGTAAGTGCGGGGATAGCCTTCATGAAGAAAACCTCTTCCAGAACTTCCTCTGGAGAAGGGTCGTCAGACCCATGATGGCAAAAGCCATAACCAGGAGCAGAAGGCCGGTAAAGTTGGCCACAGAAAACTCGGTGCCACTCGACTGGGGATTCTCTAGGCCAACAAGTCCGGCACCGGTCGATGTCAACGGCTGAGACGCCTCCAGAACATCCCACAGGGGAACAGGCATAATACGAGGTGCCCAGCCGATAACCCAGCCTGCTATCATGACATCCCCCATAGCCTTAAGTGCCCCCAGGGCAGTGGCGGCGATAATGCCCGAGAGAGCCAGGGGAAGGGTGACCCTGATTAAGGTATGCCAGCGGTTGGCACCCAGGGCGAGAGAGGCTTCCTTGAGTCCATGGGGCACATTCTCTATGGCATCATGGATAAGGGGGGCGACGAAGGGTATTATCAGCAGGGCAAGCACCATTCCTCCCAGGAGGGTGCTGTTGCCGAACGGCCATCCCCAGGGCACTGATCGCGCTGCTCCAAGGTATCCAAGGGGGAGGCCCAGTTCCGTCGCTACGTCGACGCCCCATCGAGGAAACCCTCCAGCGAAGTTGGGTATCATGAATAACCTTACCAGAACCCCCGAGCCAATGGCATATACGATGGGGGGTATGCCCGACAGCAGCCCCAGTACCCCCCTCATCCCCCTTCCCAGAAAGCCCAGGGGGAATTCCGAGGAGAATACTGCCATT
>QLUI01000492.1 GCA_018725345.1 Bacillota bacterium
AGGTAGTGGAAACAGAGGAAGTAGAGCTCGGTCCGGGGGAGACTACGAGAGTAGAATTCAAAGTGGTAAAGATGGAACCGGGGATATATCCGGTTAAGATAGACGTCCTTATCGGCGAATTTACTGTGGTCGTTCCTCCTCCTCCCATGATAGAAAGGGTAGTGCCTGACTCAGGCAGTCAAGGTGCCACAATTAATGTGGTCATCACTGGCGAGTATTTCACCGGAGCCACGGCAGTGAGCTTTGAAGAAGGGATAACCGTTAATAGGTTTGGTGTAATTAGCCCAACCCGGATAGAAGCCAATATCTCCATCGCTGCCAATGCCGGGGCTGGGCCGAGGGATGTCTCGGTCACTACGCCAGGAGGTACCGGGGCGTTGCCCGGTGGGTTTACCGTTGTGGATATTACCCCGCCGGGGGTGACCCTCACCTCACCTAGAGCTGGTGCCCGGCGTGTTCCTGTTGACGCTAAGATCAGTGTTACCTTCAGCGAGGGTATGGATCCGGCAACGATTAACACCGCCACTTTTACCTTGATCAGCGATGCCACCAGGATAGCCGGGAGGGTGAGCTATGATCCGGCAACCAGGACGGCTACCTTTATACCCCATGAGAACCTGGCATACGGCACCATTTTTACTGCCACCATCACCACCGGGGCCAGGGATTTGGCTGGGAATGAATTGGCTGAGGAGTTTAGCTGGAGTTTCACCACCCGGCCAGAGCCGATCGACTGGACTCCCATTATTGCAGGAGCGCGCGCCTTTGCCAGAGCAGGGGTTCTTGTAGCCCTGATTATCTACTTCCTGGTAACATGGCCTTAATCCGTGAATAGAAACGCTGAAGATAAAGCTAAACAGATTCACTTAGACCATCCGCCTAAGGCGGAGCCTTTCGAGTCCAGACTCACGGACCAGGGACCTGGTAAGAGCACTGACAGTTCGGCAGAGTAGGAAGCGGGACATATAATACCAAAACTCAGCGATTAACTTGAGGAACTTGGCCGCCAGTTCGGCGGTTACAGCCTGTGGAGCCGGTGTAAGACCCGGCTTGCCGGGTAACGGGCGAGGAAGCAGGAACCGAACACCCGATGGGACGGTGTCTTTGAGGGGTAAGTTTCGGAGAACGGGACTGTTGATGTCCAGAATCGTTAAGGGGATCGAAGTTGGCGGAAGAACCCTGAGAGTGCTCTTCGACAGCGGTTCTCTCCGTTCCTATATTAAAGCTGAATTCCGCCCCGCGACCGCTCGTAAGGTGAAAGCGATCACCGTTGGTCTGGGTGGGGAAGTTCGGCGACTGGATGAGCGCTGCGACCTCACCGCCGATATTGATGGCCTGGAGTTTGACCTCACCGCTTACATCGTTGAGGAGCTTGGGGAGACCGAGCATGGACCTCTGGATGCGGTAGTGGGAGCGCTAACCATGGAGGAGTGGTATATCAAGTTAGACCCCCGAACAGGCGAGCTAGACCTTTCAGGCCTCAGAAAAAGGGAGTTCACCGAATATCAGGAGAGTGGGAGAGACCCTTCATTGTTAGCTTGGGACATCAA
>QLUI01000493.1 GCA_018725345.1 Bacillota bacterium
GGTTTTGCAGACCGGGGGGAACCCGGTTCCATCGCCCCCGTATACCAGGAAACTACTTGCCCGCAGGAGTTAACTCGAGCCTATACCCATCGGGAATCCGTTCTGCCTTAACCGAATATCCCCTGCTCCGGGCGAGGCGAGATACATTTTCCATGGAAACCTCGCTCTCCACCAGTACGGCAAGATATTTACCGGGGTTCTGGTCAAGTGCCTTCTGGGTCTTAACTACGGGGACGGGGCACGAGAAGCCCCGCGCATCGATTTCAATCATATCCTTTCTCCTTAATCACGCATCAGGAAGCCGACACCTAACATAAAAATTAGACCTACCATTACCGCTATCGGGCCAAAGTCCGACGGCCCTGCGGGGGTGCTGGCCAGCAAGAAGTTATGGGCAAAGGCGGCCCCGATAATCAGGCCCAGAACGGTTATTCCGGCATCGGTATCGCCCTCTCCGGAGAGGATCGTCTGCCGCATAGGGCAACCACCGAGAAGTGTTGCCCCCAGGCCAACCAGGATCATGCTGAGGAAGTTCCAGAGATGATTGGCATGAGCCACCGGTTGCCCCTCAAATCCCCAGCTCACGTGGCCCAGGATGAGATTCGATATCAGCGCCCCCACGAAGAAGGCTGCCATTCCTCCAAACAGGTAAGTACCCTTGATGAGGAAAAGATCACGCCACGCGCCGACAAAGCAAAGCCGCGTCCGCTGCGCTAGCATCCCTACCCCAAGTCCAGCGAGGAGCGATATCCAGAGTGCGGGATGCATCGATCCGGGGCCACTCTCGCTCTCAAAGATGAATCCCGGTTGGAGGATGGCCAGGAGCAGCAGTCCGAGGATAGCTGCCGGCATGATCCACCCGGCGATGGTATGCATCCTGAAGGAACGTCCGAGGTTGAAGCCCCGTTTGAGGAAGAAGATGCCGATAACTGCCCCTGCGATGATCCCCGCCAGGGCGGTGATGCCATTGAGGTCGCCGCCGGCAAGACGCAGGAGGGCTCGAATGGGGCAGCCAAGAAAGACTAATGCCCCAATCGTGATAAAGGCTCCCAACATGAAACGCACCATCGGTGAGGAGCCACCCCGGGCTCGAAACTCCCCGAACCCGTAAGCGGCGAGGAAAGCCCCGACCACGAAGCCCATTATCTCCGGCCGGAGGTATTGAACCACACCAGCTCGGTGCAGGCCAAGCCCGCCGGCGATATCCCGCAAGAAGCAGACGAGGCAAACCCCCATATTTCCTGGATTGCCCCACTCGGCGAGGAGTGATCCCAGCACCCCAAATACAAGGCCGGCGAGGATGATCCACACTCCCTTTGTAGACAGCCGCGAGAAATTCACTCTCATTGAAATGTCCCCCTTCTCAATTGCTATGAAGTCTTGAGGATTGAGAATTGAGTTTTGAGAAGGCGGGAGGGATGAGGCCTCTAAACTCAGAACTCAGAACTCAATACTCTAAATGGAATCATGGCTTTACCTGCAACATAATCACCTCCTTGCGCTCCATATTTTAGATATTATATCATAGACAGAATGGATTTGTCAA
>QLUI01000494.1 GCA_018725345.1 Bacillota bacterium
GTTAGACAAACAACCGTGAACCCCTGGGCCTGTGGCCGGGGGCAGGCCTGACAACCTGAGTAGTTACGAAATTACCGAATCAACGCAAATATGCTCTTGCTGAAAAGGGGCGTAAACTTACTACTGCATTGAATGCCGCTCTGGCTGCGTCTACCAGTGACTTGCTGAAAATGTCAGCATAATAACTTGTTTTTTATTGTAGTTTTTAGACCATAAGGTACTAATGGTAACCTCCACTCGATCCTGATGGGTTAAACGGTTGCTCCACCGTTCTTGCTTGAGCATTCTCACTGCCTTTTTTGTGCGCTCCCTATACCACTACGACTACGAAACAAGCTTCATACACCTGGTAGAACAGCGTGCCGCCCAACATTAATGCGCAGGATGTCAGTCAATTCTTCTCGAAGTTCCTCGCCACCAGCACTAGGTCGAAAATATCCACGATACCGACCTGATTGAGATCGGCTTCGGGATTCCATCCTGCATCACCTTTCCCAGTGTTAAATGCCCGGGCAACTGTGGACAGGTCAAACGTATCGACTTTACCGTCTCCGGTGGCATCGCCGGCCAACTGGACAGTAGTGAAGGAGATCTCCACCGACCACTCAGACCAGGCTCCGTGGTTACCCTGATGCCTCACCCGCCAGTAGTAGGTGTTAAAATAGTTCAGCTCATCTCCGGGGACGGTGATGCCGGTAAGGTTCTCAGTATCCCTGCCACTGTTAAAGACGGGACTGAAGTATAGTCATTTGCATAAACCATTATAACAGGGTTGAAGGAACCTGTCAACCCACCCGGCGGCAAAACTGAACCTTTGGGAAAGTCGATAGAAGGCCTCCATGATGACATTTCCCATATTGTCAATATGTCTTATGAACGTTATTGATATGATCCTTTTGATGCTCTTCCAGATATATTCTATCGGATTCAGGTCAGATGAGTAAGGGGGAAGGAAAAGAAGCTCTATTCCCAGTCTCCCAGCTTCCTTCACCACCTCTCCCGCCTTATGGCTTTTAAAGTTGTCCAGGACAATAATGATCCCTTTTCCCGGATTCTTTTTCCTCACCTTCCTTATGAAGTCTTTAACCCTCTCCTTCTTTGAATCTTGAGGGAAGGATATCACACTCTTTCCACCTATAATACCCCATAGCATTGGCCTTGATATTAGCGGTGTTTTTGAAAATCCGGGCTTTCCAAAGGATAGGATCCTCACGGTATTTGCTTGGGTTTGGGGGGAAGTCTCATCAAGAAAACCAATCACTATTTCACTATTCTGGTAACCTTTCGCCCTCAGGTTATTTATTGCCTCTTCCACCTGCTCAAAAAGGATGCTCTCGGCGTCCTTAGTCCCTTATAGTTCTTTGCAAAAAGAATTAAAACAAGATTCCTCTCCCTTGAAGGGAGAGGTTAGGTGAGGGTGAAATTACTAGAGGTTTCCCCCTCCCTCTAACTCCCTCCCGCCAGGGGGAGGGAGCACTACAAACTCAGATAATGCATAAAACATTGTAGTGCGAGGCTTTAGCCTCGCCGAGGCGACCCTAAA
>QLUI01000495.1 GCA_018725345.1 Bacillota bacterium
CTAACTGTGCAAATAAACCTTCATTTCTCCTCTTGGCGCTCTTTATACTTGATCACTCTTTAACCGTGAACCCCGCAACCTTGAACCCGAATAGCTACAATTATATTATTGTACTTGATAGGAGTATCATATGTCAATAGAGCGCATTTTGCCATCTAAAATGACTCCCGACTATCTAGCCTTGCATATCCTGGGTTGAATAGGTTATAATAATTGACGATTGAACCAGGCCTGCCCCCGGCCGCAGGCCCAGGAGTGATAGGTGATCGCCTCACCAATAACCAATGACTAATCACTAATCCGTCTGGCTGAGTAGCCGCACCCTTTGCGGGTGCGCTTGCGCGGGCCACAGATCCGTCACTGAGGTAGTCAATGCAGATTCGTAGAGATAGGGGGTGATGCTATGAAGATTGAAGAGCTAAAGATCAAATATCCAAGCGGCTTCGAGCATGCTGTACATATGGCTAAGGAAGAGATGGATCAACATCTTCGTTTGATGGCAGCACTTAAGATGTTTGAACTCGGCAAGGTCTCATCTGGCAACGCTGCTGAACTCGCGGGAATCTCAAGGGCTGAATTTTTTGAGACTTGTGGTAGGTATCGCGTTAGTATTTTCAATTATCCGCCTGAGGAAATTGAAGAGGAGATAAAGAAGGACTTAGATGCATTGCAGAGATTGAGTAGCAAATGAAGGTTGTTTCAGATACCGGTCCGCTTATTGGCTTAGCCAAAATTGACCACATTTTCCTGCTCAAAAGTATGGCAGAAGCGGTGTTTATTCCACCTATGATTTATCGAGAATTGCTGGCAAAAATTGGGCCTGAGTCAGATCGGATTGAAAGGGCGCTACACGATTTTATCTCTGTAAACGACCTCGCACCTTTAGGGCCAGAAATTGAACTGGCTATTGCTGATCTAGATGAGGGAGAGAAGGAAGCTATTGGTCTTGCTTCAATTCTTGGCGAAGATGTTCTACTACTACTTGACGATCGTGCTGGAAGGAAGGTTGCCGAAAAATTGAATATCCCAACTACTGGACTGGTTGGGCTCTTATTATTGGCCAAAGGAAAGGGATTAGTAGCAAATGTAGTTCCACTCGTGGAAGAATTGCGAAACAATGGATACTGGCTTTCTGATACGGTGATCAATGTGGCAAGGCGGCTTGCTGGAGAATGACAAACAAGACGGTAACTGGTAACTGGTGACTGGTAAATGACAATAAAGACTCACAAGGATTCAATTCCTATACATATCTCCTTAAGCTCGGCTAGTGAGTTGGATACGCAAATTGAAATTGCTCGGAAGATTGGGCCAGGGGAATCCTCCAAACTCGAAAGGCTTCAATCACACGTAAATGCAATCTCACGTATGCTACAAGGTCTAATCCGGTCTGTAAGAAATCAAAAAACCTAATCACCAATCACCAGTCACCAATCACCCGTCTGGCTGATAGTGTTATCGGCAGAGGCACCGAGATAGTCAAAGGGGAGCAGAACTTCAAGGCGGTAAGGCTTTTCGTTGGTGACGATGCCAGGGTAGAATT
>QLUI01000496.1 GCA_018725345.1 Bacillota bacterium
AGATAAAAGATGAAACCGATATGGATATTGGGACAGTCACAGCTGTTAGGGGGAGCGTGGTTGATGCCCTTTTTCCTGTTAAGATGCCTCCCATTAATAATATACTTGTAGCAGGCTCTGGGGGGAAGATCATCATAGAGGTGGTAGCACATCCCAGCCCAGGTATGGTAAGGGGGATAGCCTTTTCCTCTACCAGTGGTTTATCCCGGGGTGAAAAAATCATTGATCAAGGTGCCAGTATACAGGTGCCTGTGGGAAAACCCACCCTAGGTCGGATGTTTAATGTCTTTGGTGAAACCATTGACGATAAAGGGCAGATTTCAGGTGGCGAGAAGCGTAGCATCTATAGTGAACCTGTGGCCATTGCCCAAAGGGCTACCACTTCTGAGATTTTTGAGACAGGGATTAAGGCCCTAGACTTGATGGCCCCACTGGAAAGAGGTGGTAAGGCTGGTCTATTCGGGGGTGCCGGTGTTGGCAAGACGGTGCTGATTACCGAACTGATTAATAACACTATGGGTAAACATGAAGGTGTTAGTATCTTCTGTGGTATTGGTGAGCGCTCTAGAGAGGCAGAGGAATTATACCGAGACATTCAAGATGCGGGAGTCCTAGGTAATACAGTGATGATTTTTGGTCAGATGAATGAACCCCCTGGGGCACGCTTTCGGGTGGGGCATGCAGCATTGACCATGGCGGAATACTTCCGTGATGTGGCAAAACAAGATGTGCTACTGCTCATCGATAATATCTTCCGCTTTGTCCAGGCGGGATCGGAAGTGTCTGGACTACTTGGAAAAATGCCTTCTCGGGTTGGTTACCAACCTACCTTGGCCACTGAGATGTCCGGATTACAAGAAAGAATTTCTAACACTGTTAATGGAGCCATCACTTCTATTCAGGCAGTGTATGTTCCGGCAGATGACTTTACAGATCCTTCCGCTACCCATACCTTTGCCCATTTTTCCGCATCAATCATTCTATCTAGGAAGCGTGCGGCGGAGGGCCTTTATCCTGCCGTTGATCCACTGAGGTCTTCGTCTAAAATGCTCAGTCCTGCCATCGTGGGGGAACGGCATTATTTGGTTGCCCAAGAAGTCAGGCGGGTTTTGGCTGAGTTTGAAGACCTTAAAGATATTATTGCAATGTTGGGCCTAGAAGAACTCTCCCAGGATGACAGGAAGATTGTGCAGCGAGCTAGGCGGCTTGAGCGTTTCTTAACACAACCCTTTGTAACCACTGAACAGTTCACCGGCCTTAAGGGCAAGGTGGTAAGTCTTGCCGATGCCATTGACGGTTGTGAGCGGATCTTAAATGATGAGTTCGCAAATATGGCTGAGTCGGATCTTTATATGATCGGCAAGATTAGTGAAGCAGGCACTCAGGAGAAAAAGTAAGGGGTGGTGTAAAGCATGAAACTAAAAATTCTACTCCCGGCACAGGTTTTAATGGAGGAAACAGTCAGTAAGATTACGGCAGAAGCTATTAATGGCTCTTTTACTTTACTCCCCAAGCATATTGATTTTGTA
>QLUI01000497.1 GCA_018725345.1 Bacillota bacterium
TGGAAATTGTTTAAAGTGTGTTAATGGGAGCCGGATGAGTCGAGAGGTTCATGTCCGGTTCTGAGTAGCCTCGAGGTGAAATTCCTCGGGGCTACTCACCTCTATTATCTATTATCTATTATCTATTTCATCCGTTCCTGGGCTTGTTGGTGTTTTTCTTTGGTCATGACCATCTTCCTTTCTAAAAGGGGATTGTCATCACCATACACCGGTTTTAACGGGCACAAAAGGCCGACCGGGTCTGTACCCAGAGGTTCTTTTTCACCAGGTTTTGGACAATGCGGCCCAGCCAGCCGGGGGCATTGCCCACATACTTTCGGAACCGTTGAAGTGCAGTTCCGATGAGGGGAGTCTTTTCCATTGTTTCTTTCCGCTCCATGGTGTGCAGGGCACCCAACAGGTGGCAGGTGATGCCGTCAAACCAGGCTGTCCAGCGCCGGTGGGTGGAGGTCTCCACAGGAGTTGCCTGTATGAGCGGGGCAGTCTCTGTTTCCTCCAGGGCGGCCTCGATGAATGCCGCTGCGTAGCGTTTGTGGGGGATTACCATGTCTGGCAGTTCGTGATGAATCTTCAGACAGGTATTACATTGGAGTCTTCGAATGCGCAGCACCTTCTCTACAAGGTTTCCGCTGGTTTCGTGGGCTTCAAGGACCTTCAGGTTGCGACTTCCAATGACCTTTCTTTCTGAAGAATGGCAGCAGGGACAGAAAAATGGCTCCAAACTCCTAACAAAAAACACCAGTTTTAGGGTTTTCGTCCAGCTTATACTCTGATAGAATGACCATAGGAGTTGTGTTGGACGTACCTGAGATTGTTGTGATGAGCAGTCTATCAAACAGGGGCGTCTTTCCTTTCTCAAGATTTGTTATGGTCATTATACCTGGCAATTTTTGGACAGGCAAGTCTGTTAGCAATTGGTCATTTTGAGCTGGCTTAAACACTTACTATCTAAAGAGGAGGAAACCATATGAAAATTTTAGCCTGCACTGATGGGTCTGAACAAAGTCGTAAAGCATTGAAAGAAGCGGCAAAAATTGCAGAGTGCTTCAACGGTGAGGTTACTGTGATTTATGTTGAGGATTTTATCCCCTACCCAACCGAAATTGGGCCATATTTTTCAGAGGAGTTTTTTAGGCAGCTTGAGGAGCGGAATAAAGAAGATTCGGCCAGGATTATAGCGGATGCTGTCAAAATTTTTGAAGAACAAAAGATACAAGTTAAGACAATCTTAAAAAAAGGACATCCTTCTGAAACTGTCTCAAGAGTAGCCTCTGAGGGAGGATTCGAAATGGTCGTAATCGGCAGCAGAGGTCTGGGCGGCCTTAAGAAACTACTCCTGGGTAGTGTTAGCAATGCTGTGGCCCAGAGTATAGAAGCCAATGTATTAATTGTCAAGTGAAAAGTCCTACTTATGATTAGTCACTCAACTTTCCCACCTCAAAATCAAACCTGAACATTGAAAAAACCATATAGTAATTAGCAAAAAAACCAACAGAAAACCCCCTCGGTATGGTATAATTAAAGTGT
>QLUI01000498.1 GCA_018725345.1 Bacillota bacterium
AATGGCGGGAGTAGGTGGGAATCGAACCCACCACGGACGGATCAACGCCCGCCACTGGATTTGAAGTCCGGGAGAACAAAGATGTTCTCCGAGCTATAACATTAGATATCACGGGAATATTTTGCTCTGCGGCTTTACATTTTTTTTAGAATCATGGGCTAATTTTAGGCTAATTGCCTTTGGATGCTGGGCTTTGCAACTTTAAAGAGGAGCCTACGGAAAGCCTCGATTCAGTTAATTGATGTTGCCGAAAATTTTATTTCTGCCAATCCTCTGTAGCTTAGTAAGCACCTACACTCAGATAAAGACCTAAATTAGCCGATTATGTTGATGGGATACCATACTAAGAAACAAGAAGCCTTGGAAAATGCTATTAGTCGATACGGAAAGCGGCAATCTTATGCAAAAATCTAGGAAGGACATCTCCCCCTCCTCTCTTCAATCAGCACACGATGAGGATGCTACTTTCCGCCGGAAAGGGAGTGTGGCTCAAAGCGGCTATGTGCTAGAAATAGCCGAGGCCTGCGATCAGGCTAATCCCTTTCAACTCCTCACAGATTATACGGTAGCCCCGAACAACACCAGCGATGTGGCCATTCTAGAGAGCAGACTAGAGACCATTCACACGAATACCGGCTGTACCGACATGTATGCTGACGGTGGCTTTCATTCCGTAGGGGTGCATCGAATAGCCGAAGAAAACGGCATCGAGGTCCATCTGACTAACATGACTGGGAAAGCACCGACTAAAATTGCGACCACCGAGTTTGACATCGACGAGGTAAGTAATGTGATTACGCGATACCCCAAGGAGCATATCCCTACGCACGCCGGAGTAAGCAAGGGGCAAACCTCCGCACACTTTCCACATACCGCCTGTGATAACTGTGAACTTCGCGATCGATGCTACATGTTGCAGCAAAACAAAGACTGTGTCGTCCGCATTAGTCTAAAAGCAGTTCATGCCGGCTGTGAACGAGCCAAAATGCAATCCGCGCAAAAAGAAAATACCAAGAAGCGTGCGGGTCTGAATCAATTCCGCCTTAAAACGTACCGGTCTAGATAAGTTAGACGTGCGCGGGATAGTCAAGAGCACGGTAGTGTGTGGTCTAAAAGTGACCGCACAAAACATTAAGCGACTCATCAAGTACCTACAAGGAGGTTACCAGCCAAAGCATGCCCAACCCACACAAGGGATGCCCATGCCCATTTTAGGCTAAAAAGAATAAAAATCCCCAAACAAAGGAGCTTTCTGGTCTGTTTGCGCCCCCAATCGCTAGGCAAACACCTTCTACGCCTCAACATCCTTTGATAATGGGCCGGATGGGAAATTGACAGGGGCTAATTAACCACCGGAAGTTAGAATTTGCAGTGGAATCATGATTGAATCATCAAAAAAACCAAATTCCTAGTGCGCCGCAGCAACGTTAGGCGAACGATGCCAAAAACAAGCTGTATAAATGATGAAGGATGGCCCTTCGAAGTCGGTATACAGGTACAGGCTTTAAACCACCTTGTGCTGT
>QLUI01000499.1 GCA_018725345.1 Bacillota bacterium
AGAAATCCCTTTATGGCGTGGATATCGACCCTGGAGCTGTGGAGATTGCCAAACTGCGCCTGTGGCTTTCCCTGGTGGTTGATGAGGAGGATATTAAACAGATCAAGCCACTGCCGAACCTGGACTATAAGATCGTTTGCGGCAACTCGTTGTTGGGCATAGAGCGCAGGCTCGAGAACTGGCAGCTTTTCAAAAAGTTAGAAGAGCTTAAGCCATTGTATTTCAATGAGACGAATGCTAAGAAGAAGCAGGCATACAAGAGTGAGATTGATGACTTAATCAATCAAATAACCGATAATAATCAGAACTTTGACTTTGAAGTGTATTTTTCGGAGGTTTTTCACGAAAAAGGTGGGTTTGATGTGGTGATTGCAAACCCACCGTATGTCAGCTACGGGTTACGTGGTGGGCAAAAGATGACGCAACGGGAGAAGGATTTCTTGAAACGTGTTTTCCCCGATTCTGCTGAGTACAAGATTAGTTTGTACTCAATTTTTATGGATAAAGCAATTCAGTTAGCTAACATAGGGGGGACCCAGACACTTATTGTTCCCGACAGCTTTCTTGTGGGTAGGTACTTCTCAAGAATTAGAGGCTTGATCCTTCGTAGGAACAAGATAATAGAATTGCTCCTTTTGCCCTACAGTGTATTTGGTGCGACAGTTGGCTTTTCTGTCGTCTACAGGTTCCAGAGGAGTGACTGCGTAAACAAGTCACATAATATCATTTCCAAATACGCGGAATCTAGACATGATATTGCCAATAGGCGTTTTAAATCATTCTCATATCCCCAAGAATATTTTAGGGGGTTGAGATACAATCGTCTCAGGCTATTTTTTGATGAACAAACGATGAGGTTAGTCTTGAAAGTTAGCAATAATGCGATAGTACTCGGCCAGCTCGTTGATTTTAACAGTGGCTTGATTGGGAAGCAAGGAAAAGACTCCATTGTTTCTGATACACAAATGAGCAAATATTGGTTGCCTGGAATAGTCTCGGGTAGAGAAATACGCAGATTCACTTTGAAGCCGGAAGGATATTACATATTGTTTAAGAAGGATAAGATACACAGCGGATACGACTGCGTTAATTACTTTGAAGATAAAATATTCATGAGACAAACGGGTGATTCACTTATCTGTGCTATTGATGATTTACACTTGCTATGCCTCAACAACGTGCATGTCGGTAATTTAAGAGAAAAAAGCTATTCTTTAAAGTATATTGCTGCTTTAATAAACTCCTCATTACTAAATTATTACTATTCATCCATTGCTTTGGAGAGCGGTAGGGCCATGGCGCAGACTGACATTGAAACTTTGGAAGAATTGCCTATTAAAAATGCTTCCGAAATACAACAAAAACCAATCGTTCAAGTGGTTGACCAAATCCTCGCCATCACTAAAGACGAGGATTATCTGCAAAACCCGCAGAAGCAGGCACAGGTGGAGGCCCTCGAACGCCAGATTGACCAGATGGTGTATGAGCTTTATGGGCTCACGCTGGAGGAAATTGCGGTTGTG
>QLUI01000005.1 GCA_018725345.1 Bacillota bacterium
CAAGAGAATCAGCACGTAGAAAGGAACGCCGGCATCCATCGCCCCAAGTGAAAGTGTCCACTTGCTTAAAAAACCGCTGAATGGCGGAATTCCGATCATCGACAAGGCTGCCAAAGTAAAGGCAAACATGGTAAACGGCATCTGGCGGCCGATCCCGCCTAAGTCTTTAATGTTCTTCTTACCCGTTTTTAGGATTATTGCCCCAGCGGCTAGGAAGAGTGTGCTCTTCATAAAAGCGTGGCTAAAAATGTGGAAGATGTTCCCCATCAGTGCGCGCTCGTTAAGGATGGAAATTCCAAGCAGAATGTAACCCATCTGACCGACACTAGAGTATGCCAGACGGCGCTTCAAGTTCTCTTGAGTAATGGCAACGGCAGAGCCTAAAAGGATGGTAATGACGGCCATCACGGCAATAATCACTGTCCAACCCGTTTCCTGCATGAAATCTATCCCATAGACGTGGAAGATGACCCGCAGTAAACCGTATGCGCCTATTTTTTAACATAATTCCTAAAAGCAACGCACTGGCTGGAGACGGTGCTACCGGATGGGCATCCGGCAACCAGACGTGCAGCGGGAACATCCCGGCCTTCATACCGAAACCGATCAGGAAAGCAATAAATGCGAAAAATGCCAGGTTTGACGGTTCGCTGATCAGCGGCACTGGATTGCTTAACGAGACTGAACCGCCCAGCTCAAATGTAATAATAATTCCGAAGAAAAGAGCAAGCCCGCCAATGATGGTCATAATCAGATACTTGTAGCCTGCACGGAGAGCCTCTATCGTTTCCTCATGGACGACCAGCACGTAAGCAATCAGTGACATCAATTCAAAGAAAACAAAAAGAGTGAAAAGGTCTCCCGCCATAAAAATTCCCATGCAACTGGCTAGGGTGATGATCAACACCGGATGATAACGATTGCAGCCATGCTCCTTGCACATATAATCAATGGAGTAAATCGTTACCAACATCCAGATAAATGATGAGAGTAGAGCCAAAGAAAAGCTCAGGATATCCACTCTGAAAGAAATTGCTGAGTTTGGCAGTATCTGAAACAACACGAACTCAATAATATTACCAGCCATAACTCCCGGATACAGCGCGAGAACCGAAAGGAAGGTAACTACAGAGGTGGCTACGGCCAGCGCATTGCGCATTGCGCATCTTCTCGGATCGTTGCTCCACATAGTAAATCACTACAGCCATTACCATCGGGAACATTACAACCCAAACAGGCAGAAATGAAGCTAACAGCTGCATTTCCTCATCTCCCCTTCTTTAAAAATAAAAGCTCTCCCTAAAATGTTTAAGCAAACAGGCCAGCTTTACTATAATCCCAGCAATAACTGAGCAGCTCTGTAAACAATCCCCAAAATCAGGGACGGAAAAATACCAAAGAAGATCACGCCTATACTAAGGAGTGTGAGCGGCACCAGCATCTGTCTTGGCAATTGTTTAGGCTCTTTCACAGCTTCTTCCGGTTTTGAGAAGAACGCATTAACCACAATAGGCAAATAATAGATCCCATTTAGCAGACTACTGATTAGAATCACTGCCGTAAAAAACGGCCGCCCCACGTCAAGAGCACCTAAGGCTAAATACCATTTAGAAATAAACCCACTCGTAATCGGGATTCCCACCATGGAAAACGCGCCGATACAGAAAGCGATCGTCGGGATTGGCATGGTGTGCCCGATTCCTTTCAACTCACTAAGCTTCCGCGCTCCCGTGCCATAAATAAAAGCGCCCGCCACCAAGAAGAGCAGAGATTTCATCGTGGCATGGTTGAAAATGTGCAAGATGCCACCCACCAACGCTGATTCACTCATCAGCCCTACACCCAAAAAAACGTATCCGATTTGGGCGATGCTCGAGTAGGCGAGCATTTTTTTAATGTCGTCCTGAACAATGGCGAACATTGAGCCGATAATAATGGCTAAAGTCGCCATCCATAGGATCATCTCCATTACGGGAGTCATCCCGAGCAGCTCTCGCGGGAAAACAAGGTAAAGCAACCTGATCATCGCAACGGCATATACTTTGATCACCAGGGCGGAGAGCACCGCAGAAGAAGGAGAGGGCGCCGAGGAATGGGCGTCCGGCAACCAAGCGTGTAGCGGAAAAAGTGCCGCCTTCACGCCAAGGCCAACAACTAACAGCCCCAGTGCCACAAGTAGATTCTTAGGATAGAGAACCATAGCGTCCGGCAGAGCTTCTGCCATGAAAGTAAAGTTCAAGTGCCCGGTTACCATATAGAGCAGAGCGATGGCCAGCAGGAAAGCACCAGAGCCCAATACAGACAAGACTAAGTACTTGAAAGCTGCTTCTATGCAGTCCCTGCTTTCTTTAATTGATATTATCCCACAAGAAGCTATAGCACAGATTTCGAAAAATACGAACATATTAAAGATATCATTTGTGATTACAATACCTGTCATGGAAGCCATTAGTAGCAAGTAAAGTGTGTAATACCAGCCGATTACTTCAGACTTAAGCTCATGAAGCAAGTCTTTGCTGCCGTACCAAATAATCAACAACCCCACACCGTTAATCGTCAGGGCAGCAAAGACTGTTAGATAATCAATGCTAAGCTCAATACCCCAGGGCGGTGGCCAGTTTCCCATATAGTAGGAAAAAGGTCCGGTGTTCATCACCTGGAACGTCATTTTCACCGCGGCACCAAAAGAAAAAATAATTGCACCCAAGGTGGTCGGTACACACCACTGCTTGCACCAGCGAGCCAACAATGGCATGACAAATGCAAAAAAAAGCGGGACTACGATAATTAAAGCAGGCAAGTGTTGGCTTAAATTCACAGGGAGCCGCCTCCCCGTATGCGCATAATTTCTTCCGCATCAATAGTGCCATAGTGTTTGTATAGTTTTATAATCAGGCTCAAAGCGTATGCCGTCACACTGACGGCTACCAC
Organism: Bacillota bacterium; assembly: GCA_018725345.1. GTDB lineage: Bacteria > Bacillota > Dethiobacteria > Dethiobacterales > Dethiobacteraceae > GPS1B09. The sequence goes on from QLUI01000005.1 coordinate 2,932, forward strand.
AATCCCGGTCAGAATCAGGGCAGTAGGGAGTGGGTTGATAAAAACATGGTCAACACCCGGCTCGAGAATTGGAGAACGGCCGCCGCGAACATAGCCGATGGCAACGAAAAGCAAAAAGATAGCCGTATCCATAATATTCATGCCGATCACCTTTTTTATTAAATTGTTATGGGTCAACATAGTATGAAAGCCGATAATAAAGAGGAGAATGGCAAAAAAATAATAGCTGTTGGCATGCAGGCGCAGCACAATTTCAGTGATGCTCATGACTGTGCTCCTCCTCAATCAGGCTGAAAAACAGCGTAATCATGGTGCTGGCTACTTTGATTCCCACACCAAAAGTGATTATGACAATAGAACCGCTACTGAAAATATTTCCCGGCGTGCCCAAAGGAAAACCGGCGATTCTATTGGCAAGAAAGTTTGCTCCAAGCAAGAGAGAAATCAGACCCATCCCGGCAAAAATCAGCGCACCGGTACTTTCCAGGATGGAAGAAACATCATGGGATAATTTCTTTGACCCTGCAGCCAAGTTGAACGACAGGGCATAAAGGATCATGCTAGCACCGATAATGGTACCGCCGGAAAATCCGCCCCCGGGTGAAAGGTGACCGTGCAGCACAACATACAGTCCGTAAAGTTGGACAAAAGGCAAAATAATACGGCTTACATAACGGACAATAGTATCTTCCAAATCACTCACCTCGTTCAAATCATCAATGTGCTTTCATGTTAGACAGTACTGCGGCAATCGCCACAAAAAGCACTGTGGCCTCACCCAGTGTGTCAAAGGCACGGTAATCTATAAGAATACTAGCGATAACATTTAGTGCTCCCGTTTCCTCAAGGCTATTCTCCAGATAACGGCGAGGAACCTCGTTATTAGTCACATTGGCCGGATCACCAAGTGTGGGCATTTCAATCACAGTTGCCACCATCACCACCATTATCACAGCGAGAAAAAAAAGCACCAAGATCTTTCTCATCTACTCTTCCCTCCTCGTTTTGCTAATGGCTGCCACCAGCAGCAGAGTCGTTACGCCGGCACCGATAGCAGCTTCCGTTATGGCAACATCCGGCGCCGCCAAAAGCAGCCAGAGAATAGCCATCATCAAACTATATGCAGCAAAAATAATAACCGCCGAAAGCATATTCTTTGCCCTTGCCACAAAGACGGCACAAAAGACGAGGAAAACCAGAATCAAATACTTAAAGACATCAATCATTGCACTGCACCTCCCCTGTCTTATCCAGTTCGTAGGTGCCTTCACAGGCACGTACCTTATTTCGGTAGGAGGCCCGAGCAATTATATGGGCAGCGGTAGGGTTAGTAATCCAAAGAAAAAGAATCATAAGCAATAGCTTTACGCTGGCGTTGGAAAAACCGGCGTACAAAACGAGTGCAAACAGAATCAAGCCCGCTCCCAGCGTGTCACATTTTGTTGTGGCATGCATTCGGGAATAAACGTCAGGCAGTCTTAGCAGGCCTAAAACCCCAACAAGAAAGAAAAACAGGCCGGCGGCGAGAGTAACAATAATCAGCACGTTAGTCACAACGGTCATGGTAATCCTCCCCTACTCCAAGGCGCCTTTCTCCATATATTTTGCAATCCCGATGGTAGCTACAAAGCTGACCAGGGCGTATACCAAGGCTACATCCAAAAAGAACTCCTGTCTCAACGCAAAGGCGATAAGCGAAATAATCACAACCGTTTTGGTGCCGATAATATTAATGGCCACCACGCGGTCAGCATCGCTTGGACCAACGACAGCACGATAAAGGCAAAAAAAGGTAGCAATGATCAGGATTATGCCTGTACCAATAAAAATGTTCTCAAGAAAGGTAAACTCAAACCCCATTTCGTTCTACCTCCTCGATTTCAACCAACCTGTCGATCATACCCCATTCGGAAACGTCCTCCGCATTACCCCGGGTAAGGGCATGCACCACATAAATATCGCCTTCCAGTTCCACCGTCAAAGTCCCCGGAGTTAAAGTGATGGAGTTGGCAAGAATTACCCTATTAAGCGGTTTTCTCACCCTTGCCCTATATTTAATAAATCCCGGAGATATGTCTATCTTTGGGTTGAGAACAATTTTAGCCACATCCCAGTTGGACTTAAAAATGGCCACCACCAGAACACAGAAATAGACAACCCATTTCCAAAACGTCTTCTTATGGTACAGAGACCGCTCTGCCGGTTTCAGCAATAAATCGTAATTAAATAAGGTGATGGCATAAGAGCAGGCGGCACCCACAAGCAGGTGTTGCCAGTGGAAACGCCCGGTTATCAAAATCCAAAAAAGAAATAAAACGCCTGCCGTCAGCCAGAAAGTGGTATCTTTCTCTATTTTTTTCACTGCCTACCCTCCTCCCCACTTTCAGCCCTGCGATAATCACCCGATTTGCCTCCCTGCTTCTCAAGCAGGCAGACGTGGGTGATTTCCATCTCCTTGTCAATAGCTTTGCACATATCGTAAACTGTCAGCGCTGCCACAGAAACAGCGGTAAGCGCCTCCATTTCTACGCCCGTTTTGCCGGTAGTCCCTACGGCAGCCTTTATTTTCACAAGCTGTTCAACAGTATCCAGCGTAAAGCAAATATCGACCGCCGTAATAAAAAGCGTGTGACACATTGGTATCAAGCGGGATGTCTCTTTTGCTGCCAGCACACCGGCTACCTGGGCAACGGCCAGTACATCACCCTTGGTAATGCCTCCGGAAGCGATCATCTCCAACGTTTCAGGCTTCATCCGCACAAAGGCTTGCGCCACCGCCAGCCGGCGGGTATCGTCCTTCGCGGAAATATCCACCATTTTAGCCCGTCCCTGTTCATTTATGTGTGTCAGCTTATTCATTTAACCTAAGCCTCCATCTAATGCTCCAGCAAGAGCCTTGCCTTAAAATCGCATGATTGTCAAATATATGATTCCACTGCGAAAACCCTTTTTCTAGCTTTTTGCCACAACATATAGTATCTTATCTTTTACTACGATACTATATATGGGCAAATTTGGGGCAAATTTGAACTTTTTGCAGTGGAATCATATATTCATCGTACACCAAGCTAAGTTTATTCCTGCCACCCGGGGAAAAACTGGCGCGGAAAGGAACTCTTCCGCGCCGCAGCTTAAACAATGGTAGTACGTGGACAAGCCTCGATACATTTGCCACAGTTGGTGCAGATATAACTGTCAATGGTAGCTAAGTTGTTTTCCATGCGGATGGCCTCCACCGGACATGCTTTCACACACAGGTTACAGGCGATACAACCACGTTCGCATATAGCCCGAACCAGCTTGCCTTTGTCACGGGACTTGCAACGCACGTGGTGCTGCGCGTTAGCATTCACCATCTCAATCACCTGCCGTGGGCAAATGTTTTTGCATTTACCACAGCTGATGCAGGCAGTCGCATCTATAACAGGCAAGCCATTGCTTCCCATAGTAATAGCATCGGCAGGACAGGCACGGACACAGTTACCAAGGCCTACACAGCCGAAGTCGCAGGCCAGATGACCGCCACCAAACATCAGGGCTGCTTTACAGTCAGGCGCACCGTCATAAATATGCTTAATTTTGGCGGTGACCACATCACCCAGACAAAGAATTTGCGCGACAAGGCGCGCTTCTGCCGCCGGTGCTTCTGCCCCGAGAATTTCAGCAATTCTACTCGCTGTCTTAGCACCCCCAGGGGGACAGCCGCCAACCGGCGCTTTCCCTGCCACCACTCCTTCTGCAAACTGGGCACAGCCGGCATAGCCGCAGGCACCACAGTTGGCACCTAAAAGTGCTTCCTGAACCATTTCCACCTTTGGATCCACTTCAACGGCAAATTTTTGCGCGGCAAATGCTAGCGCACTGCCAAATAGCAACCCCAAACCACCTAAGCTAAGAATCGCCGGTAGCATTATACTCATAAGTCACATCCTCCTACATCATGCCTTTGAATCCCCCGAAAGCCAGGGACAGGATTCCGGCAATAATCATGGCGATCGATACACCCTGAAAATGTTTCGGAACAAACACGAATTCCAACCGCTCACGGATTCCGGCCATAATTACCAAGGCCAAGGTGAAACCCACGGCGGCAGCTACGCCAAAGACGACTGCCTCAAAGAGATTATAGCCCAGCTGAATATTCAAAATCGCCATACCTAGCACAGCACAGTTAGTAGTAATCAGCGGCAAAAAAATACCGAGAGACTGATAAAGAGTGGGACTGGCTTTACGGATAACAATTTCCACGAACTGAACAAGAGAAGCGATAACCAAAATAAACACTATTGTTCGCAAATATTCCAATTGATTTGGCACCAAAACATAATACTCAAGCAGCCAAGTCACAAACGAAGCCATACCCATAACAAAAATAACAGCCATACCCATGCCTAAAGAAGTCTCCACTTTTTTGGAAACGCCCATGAATGGGCAGATACCCAAAAATCTGGACAAAACAAAGTTGTTAATAAAAATGGCTCCAAAAATGATTGCAAAGATTTCGCCCACAGTATAGCCCCTCCTTTACTCCAGTTTGTATTTCTTGGAGAGCATGTTCACCAGCGCCATCAGCAGTCCAAGCGCGAGGAAAGCACCCGGCGGGGAACCGAAGACCATAAACGGCTCATAGGCGGCTCCCAAAAGATTGATCTTAAAAATGGAACCGGCAGCAAGCAACTCTCGAACAGAGGCAAGTAACGTTAGTGAAAGGGTAAATCCCAAACCGATGCCTAGGCCATCCGCCAGAGAATGGCTAACGGGAGCCTTGGATGCAAAGGCTTCTGCCCGACCTAGGATAATACAGTTTACCACAATCAGCGGTACAAAGATGCCTAATTGTGCATGAAGCGCAGGCAGGTAAGCATTTAGGAGCATATCGACCATGGTTACAAACGTGGCAATAATAATGATAAAGCTGGGAATCCTGACTTTTGTCGGGATAATTCTACGCATCAGGGAAATCACTAAGTTGGAGCAAATAAGTACTGCTGTGGTAGCTATTCCCATCCCAAGCCCAAACTCGGCCATGGTTGTTACTGCCAGTATGGGGCATAAGCCAAGCATCAGCCGGAAGACGGCATTTTCTTTAATAATACCTTTTGAGAACTCACTCATCACACTCATTGTCTCACACCTCCCGCCTATTGCGCTGGTTTCTCTGCACGGCCTTGATGATGGCATCGCTAGATATTGTCGTTCCGGAAACCGTATCCACTTGCACCGTCTGCTTTGCGATTATTTCCTCAATCACCTTCTTGGCGTCTGCCCAACGGTCGGCAGTTTCCTGCTGCGCGGTTACGTTGATGGCTGTGATTTTACCGCCGGCCACAGTCACTTCCAGAGCAATCTCTCCTTTAAAACCACTGGCTGTGCCGGAATAGGTGCCATCTGCCACGCCTGCCAAACTGAAGGCCGGAGCGCTGGTGTCCTGGGCACCGGCTGCGCCTCCGTCGCTGAAGCGACGCCAAATTTCGTTATACTCTCTTTCTACCCCGGTCTCCATGGCCTTGACGGAGTCTGTAGCACCAGAGATCGCGTCCACAGTGAAAGTGTCGCCGCTTTTTTTGCCAAGAAACTGTTTAGTAAACCAAGTCTCTTTGATTACGTCACCTATACCCGGCGTTTCCGTATGAGCAACCACCGTCAAACCAACAATTTCTCCGGCAGCGTTAATCCCCAGGTTGAAACGAATCGGACCGCCATAACCCTCAGTCTGGCCTTCAGCCAGCACGCCAACAAATTTATTCTCGGCATCAAAGGCGACTGTAGCACTGCGACCGTCCACCGTTCTTTCCTCAAAATTGGTCATCGTAGGGAACAGTTCTGCAAGTTGAGCCTCTTTTTCCTGTTGAAGACGCTCTGCAATAATGGCGGATGTCACATGGTTGGTGTAGGCCAGGGCAGCGGCTGCAACTGCGCAGATGAGCATCAAGACAATTCCTGTGCGAATCATTTCCTTCATTATTTCGCCACCTCCCCGAATCTCCTGGGCAAGGTCTTATTGTCAATTAACGGAGTCAGGGCGTTCATGATCAGGATGGCAAACATGACCCCCTCAGGGAACGTCCCGAAGATACGAATCAGCATAGTCAGCAGACCGCAGCCAATCCCGAAAATCAACTGCCCCTTGGCAGTCACCGGCGAAGTTACCATATCGGTAGCCATAAAAAGCGCGCCCAGCATTACACCCCCAGCCAGCACATGAAAAAGACCGGCTGAAATCATAGCCATAGCACCGCTGTAACCGCCAAATAAAAAGCCCATCACAAAAACAGTACCGATAAAACCACCTGGAATACGCCAAGTAATATGGCCTTTGTAAAATAGCCAGCCCGCCCCAAGCATCAAGGCAAAAGCGCTGGTTTCACCTATACAGCCGGGAATAGCGCCAATAAATAAGTCAGTAAAACTAAATGCTCTCTGACCCAATGCCAAAGGCGTGGCGGCTGTAGCCAAGTCGACAGGGCGAACCCAATTAGTCATATGGCTCGCCCAAGATGCCATAAGAATGGCTCGAGCCACGAGAGCCGGGTTAAAAATGTTGTTACCAATTCCGCCAAAAACCTGCTTGCCGATGACTATGGCGGTAATACCGCCGATAACAGCTAGCCACCAGGGTACGGTAGGGGGCAGAACCATGGCCAGCAATAATCCTGCCACAGCCGCACTGCCGTCGCCGAAAATGTTTTTCTGACGCAAAATTATTGCTTCCGTTACCATGGCGGAAACTGTAGTTAATACCATGGTTATGAGCGCTGGCGCCCCGAAGAAAATTACACCTGCCAAAGCGGCGGGAAATAAGGCCATGAGCACGTCAATCATCACACTTTGAACCGATTCCGTCGTCTTTAAGTGCGGCGATGAAGAAACGACTAATTTTCTATCCATCTAGTTATCGCTCCTTTAAACGTCTTAAAGCTCATTTGCACAATTCACCCCTCAAAATAAAAATATTATGACAACTCTTGCTCAACGTAAGAAGGTTCTAGGAAATCAGAAAAATTCCTGCACTTCTTCATTTTTTCTCGCCACACTCCGCCACCTATCTTAGCAAGTAAAAAACTTAGACATACATGAAACTTATTCCACGTGACAGAGAAAATCCCTTCCCCATCCGCAAAAATATATTTTTTACCGAAAGTGATAATCCTTTTGATCTGGCTCTGCTATCAAAAGGATCTAAACAAAATAACGTCTCGGGCAAAAGGCGCAAAAAATGCTGATTAGCAGACAAACCAGGCTTTTAAAGTTTCTCTTGCTTCACTGATAGTGTACAGGGATCCGACGACGCAGAGAGCCTCATCTTCTTTTAAATTGGCAAGCCCTTTGCCGACTGCGGCAGTGACCGTCTCCGCTACAGTCACACTCACCCCCGGCAGAAGATAACGTCTGGCATTTTCTGCCACCATCATCGGTTCTGCCGCCCTGAGATTATCCGGCTTAGTCACAATCAAGCCGGCGGATGCCAAAGGAACTATCTCCGCCAAAATCTCATCTACCGCCTTGTCGCCCAAGATACCCACCACTAACCGCATTTTTTTTCCGCCCAAAATCCCGGGCAGCGACTGGCATAAAGCACGAATCCCATCCGGATTATGAGCGCCGTCCACCAGCACCATGGGGTTGCGGGAAAACACTTCCAGCCGACCGGGCCAGCAGGTGGCGGCCAACCCGCGCCGCACAGCCGCTTCATTAAAGGACTCCGGCATCAACTCACGAGCGGCCAAAGCCAGGGCTGCATTACGCACCTGGTGTTGTCCCAGCATAGCAATCTGCAGACTTTTTAGCTCACGCCATGGGCTATGATAATCAAAAGTCTGCCCGTCTAAAGTTGCTCCGCCGAGGGTGTAGCGCAATTCCCCGTCCATTTCATACAATCTGGCACCACGCTCGCGGGCAATCCGCCGAAACACGCTTAATGCCGGAAGAGCTGCCGCCGCAGTAACTATGGGGGTACCAGGCATGATGATTCCGGCTTTTTCATAAGCAATCTCTTCGATAGTGTCACCCAGTATCTGGGTATGCTCCAGTCCGATATTAGTAATAGCACAGACCACCGGCTCTATTACATTGGTGGCGTCAAGACGACCGCCCAGACCCACTTCCACCACCACCCAGTCTGGCTGCTCCTTTGCAAAGTACAGGAAGGCCAGCGCAGTCACCACTTCAAATTCAGTGGGCTGCCCTACGCCAGTGCGGGCTATAACCTCGACCTGCAGTCTTACTTCCGTAGCCAGCGCCGCCAGACGCTCCCGGCCGATATCAGCACCGTTAATGGCCATACGGTTAGTAAATGCTTCCAGGTAAGGCGAGGTATAAAGTGCCACCCTCTTTCCCTCGGCCTCCAGCATAGAGGCAAGAAAGGCGGCAGTAGATCCTTTACCGTTTGTGCCGGCAATATGGATACAGCGCAGCCTCTTCTGGGGATCGCCAAGCCTCTGCAGCAGTGCCTTAATTCGTTCCAAGCCCGGGTTCATGCCGAAACGGTAAAGGCTGTGAATCCATGCTAGTGCTTCTGCGTAGTTCATCACGTTGATCGCGCCCCCCTGTTCTCGCTTACCGTAAACTTTCCAGGCGGGCATTGACCTTCTCCCATTTCAGCCGATAGCCCTCAGCCTTAACACGTTCCTCCGCCACCACCTCTTGTGGCGCTTTTGCCAAAAAAGCAGGATTATTTAGCTTTCCCTCCAAGCGTGTCAGTTCACCGGCCAACTTTTGCATTTCTTTTTCCAGCCGCCCAATTTCCTTCGTTAAATCAATCAAACCAATCAGAGGCAGGTAAATATCAATATCTCCCTCGACTGCAGTTACCGCTTGCCTTGGTTTTTCAGGCAAGACAAGCGTAATCACTGCCTCTTCCAGTCCCGCCAGTTTTTGCAGCATGGTAGTAGCATCAGTCAGCACAGTAGCAGAGCTTTGGCTCCCGGCATGAAGGACTACCCGTACCTTCTTACCCGGCGGGAGCTGCACCTCACTGCGCAGGTAACGAATAGTGCGCGTCACTGCCATCACAATATTCATGCGATGGTGAGCCTCGGGAAATACCAGCTTGTCATCGTATTCCGGCCAGGGCGCCAGCACAATGCTGCCGCCGGCATGGGGGAGTTTCCGGCGAATCTCTTCTGTAATAAAAGGCATGAAAGGATGCAGCAGCCTTAACGTCCTCTCCAGCACAAAGGTTAAAACAACCCGGGCTGTCTGTTTCTGTTCGGACGTTTCTGCACCATAGAGCGGAATTTTAGCCATTTCAATATACCAGTCGCAGTAATCGCTCCACAAAAATTCATAAATCGTCTTGGCTGCTTCCCCTAGCTCATAGCGCTCCATCAAACGGTTAACTTCGTCTGCCGTCTCGTTGTAACGGTGCAGAATCCAGCGATCGGCATCGGAGAGGTTGCCGGTAAGCACCACTTGTTCCGCCGCCAGATTATCAAGATTCATCAGCACAAAACGGGAGGCATTCCAAATTTTATTGGCAAAATTACGGCTGTTCTCCACATTTTCCAGTCTGAAACGCTGGTCGTTGCCAGGAGCTTGTCCGGTAATTAAAGTAAAGCGCAAGGTGTCGGCTCCGTATTGCTCAATAATTTCCAGGGGATCGACGCCGTTGCCAAGCGACTTACTCATTTTCCGTCCCTGCTCGTCCCGCACCAAACCATGGATATAAACAGTCTGGAAAGGTATTTCTTCCATAAACTGCAATCCCATAAAAATCATTCGCGCCACCCAAAAATAAATAATGTCATACCCGGTGACCAGCACGCTAGTAGGATAAAAATGAGCCAAATCATCCGTTCTATCCGGCCAGCCTAAAGTGGAAAAGGGCCAGAGCGCAGAGGAAAACCAAGTGTCGAGCACATCTTCATCCTGGAACAGATCCCTACTCTGGCAATTAGGGCAGGATATTACCTCTACCCGCGACACAATCGTCTCACCACAGGCACAGTACCATGCGGGGATACGGTGTCCCCACCAAATTTGACGTGAAATGCACCAGTCTCGGATATTCTCCACCCAGTTAAGATAAGTACTGGTAAAGCGCTCCGGCACAAAGCGGATTTCTCCGCTTTTCACTTTGGCAATAGCCGGCTCCGCGAGCGGAGCCGTGCGCACAAACCACTGCTTTGACAAGAGCGGCTCAATCACAGTCTGACAGCGCTGACAATGGCCCAGCGTATGGGCATGTCCCTCCCTCTCCAGAAGCAACCCTGCCTTTTCCAAGTCAGCCAGCACTTGCTTTCTTGCCGCAAAGCGGTCAAGACCGGCATACACTCCGGCCTCTTTCGTCATAGTGCCATCAGCAGCAATCACTACCACAGCAGGTAAATTATGGCGGGAAGCCAAAGCAAAATCGTTGGCGTCATGAGCCGGTGTGATTTTCACCGCCCCACTACCAAACTCAGGATCAACGTACTCATCACCAACTACCGGGATAAGCCGCCCAAGCAGCGGCAGCATCACCTGTTTACCGATAAAATGGACATAGCGTGAATCTTCCGGATGGACAGCCACCGCCGTATCCCCCAGCATAGTTTCCGGTCTGGTGGTAGCCACAACAAGATAGCCTTCCCCAGTCACTAACGGATAGCGGATAAAAGTCAAAAACCCCTCTTTATCTTCGTGCTCCACTTCAATATCAGAGAGAGCTGTATTGCAGCGGGGACACCAATTGATGATATAATCTCCTCGGTAAATCAAACCCTGCTCATAGAGCGCAACAAATACTTCCCGCACTGCTCGAGAACAACCCTCATCCATGGTAAAGCGTTCTCTTGACCAATCACAGGAAACTCCCAACTTTTGCAGCTGTTTTGTGATCCGCCGGTGATATTCTTCCTTCCAGCCCCAAGTCCGCTCTATGAATTTCTCGCGGCCTAACTCATAACGCGAGAATCCTTCTTCAGCCAAATGTTCTTCCACTTTAATCTGGGTAGCGATTCCCGCATGGTCGGTACCAGGCAACCAAAGTGTGTCAAACCCCTGCATACGCTTGCGACGGATTAAAATATCCTGGATTGTATTGTCAAGCGCATGCCCCATATGTAAAGAACCCGTCACATTAGGAGGGGGAATGACGATAGTAAATGCCGTTTTTTCCGGATCCCCCAGGGCGAGAAAGTAATTGTGAGCCAGCCAATCCTGATAAAGCCTGTCCTCCACCTCTGCGGGGGCATAGACTGGCGCCATCTCTTTCTCTTTCATTAAAAAAGCCTCCTTACAGGGCATTTCTTTCATAAATATATCTGTTTCTCCATTAAGAAAGATACTGCGCAATCATTTTCCAGAGGGCTTCTTTGCCTTCGCCGGTTTTGGCTGAATAGGGGATCACAGGACCTTCTGGGCCTAGCCCCAAGCCGGTCCGAATCTGGTTAATATGTTTGGCTCTGTTCCCCCGGGAAATTTTATCTGCTTTGGTACCAACAATCACTGTAGGACGGTTATAATGAATCAACCACTTGTACAAAGCCAAGTCATCAGCTGTAGGCAGATGGCGCAAATCCACTAGCTGCACCACGAGACGCAGTTCCCGACGCTCCGCCAAATAAACTTCAATTAACTGTCCCCATTGTTCCTTCATCTGTTTGGAAACCCGAGCAAAGCCGTAGCCGGGCAGATCTACAAAATGAAAAGCCTCATTGACCAAAAAGAAATTAATCAGGCGAGTTTTACCCGGGGTTCCGCTCGTCATGGCTAGCTGTTTCCGATTCAACAGCGAATTAAGCAGGGAGGATTTCCCCACATTAGAGCGGCCGGCAAAAGCAATTTCCGCCAGGCCGCCGGGGAGAAACTGTTCCGCTTTTGCCGCACTAATCACAAAGGTTGCAGTTTTAACTTTCATCTTTTTTTTCCGCCAGCGCATATGCCAGGACTTGATCCATATGCTCCACGAAAACAAACTCCAGCTTACGACTAACGTTGTCCGGAATTTCGCTGATATCTTTCTTGTTTTCGGCGGGGAGAATTACTTTTTTAATTCCTGCTCGGTGAGCAGCCAGCACCTTTTCCTTTACCCCGCCAATGGGAAGAACTCGACCGCGTAGCGTAATTTCTCCCGTCATAGCCACGGTACGCCTGGAGGGCCGTTGCGCTAGCGCAGAGATCAGCGCCGTAGCCATAGTAATCCCTGCAGATGGGCCGTCTTTGGGGATGGCACCCTCGGGAATATGGATATGGATATCATAAGTTTCGTAAAAATCCTCTTTGATTCCTAATTGGGCGGCTCTGGTGCGAATGTAGGAGAGACCGGCCTGAGCCGATTCACGCATTACTTCTCCAAGCTTACCAGTCAGCAGGAGTTTGCCTTTGCCTTTCATCAGCGTAACTTCAATCACCAGGGTGTCGCCCCCTGCCTCCGTCCAAGCCAAGCCCGTGGCTACCCCTATCTCATCTTCCTTTTCTGCCAGCCCGAAGCGGTAGCGAGGGATACCCAAATATTTATGGAGATTTTGAACTGTGATGGCTGATCGTTCCTTTTTGTCCCGCACAACTTCTTTAGCCGTCTTACGGCAGAAGGAAGCAATTTGTCGTTCGAGACTGCGCACACCAGCTTCACGAGTGTACTGGCGGATAATTTTACGCAGTGTTTTCTCTGAAACTGTAAGATTCTCTTTGCTTAAACCATGTTCCTTTAGTTGTTTTGGCAACAAAAAGCGTTCCGCAATATTCACTTTTTCGTCCTCTGTGTACCCGGGGATATAAATGGTTTCCATCCTATCCAATAACGGCTGAGGAATATTGTAAAGTGTGTTGGCGGTAGTAATAAACATTACATTTGAAAGGTTAAAGGAAATCTCAATATAATGGTCGGAGAAAGCGTTGTTCTGTTCAGGGTCTAAAACCTCCAGCAGAGCCGCCGAGGGGTCACCCCGGAAATCGGTCGACATTTTATCAATTTCATCGAGCAGAAACACTGGGTTTTGCGACTTTGCCTGCCGCATGCCTTGGATAATCCGGCCTGGCATGGCTCCCACGTAAGTGCGTCGATGTCCACGGATTTCCGCTTCATCCCGCACTCCTCCCAGGGAGATGCGCACAAAGTTGCGCTCCAGCGAGCGGGCAATAGAGCGGGCAAGCGATGTTTTTCCTACACCTGGGGGGCCAACTAGGCAAATAATCGGACCTTTTAATTTTTGCGCTAATTGCCTCACAGCCAGATACTCCATGATGCGTTCTTTTACTTTTGTTAAACCATAATGATCTTCATCCAGGATTTGTTCCGCCATATTCAAATCTAACCTGTCCTCGGTCTGGAGTGACCAAGGCAACGCCAAAATCCAATCCAGATAATTGCGGATAACTACCGCTTCTGCCGCGGCTGCCGGCATTTTCTCTAAACGCTCCACTTCTTTTAGTGCCTTTTCTGAGACTTCCTCCGGCAAATTAACTTCGGCAATTTTTTCCCGGTACTCGTCGACCTCAGCCATGCGCTCATCTTTTTCACCCAATTCCTTCTGGATGGCCTTCATCTGCTCACGCAGGTAATACTCCTTCTGTGTACGCTCCATCTGCTTGCGCACACGCATGTTGATCTTGCGCTCAATCTCCAAAACTTCCATCTCATGATCCAGAATCTCTAAGAGCTTGTTCAGTCGATCTTTGGGTAACGTAGCCTCCAAAATATGCTGCTTCTGCTCTACTTTCAAGGTGAGATGCGAACCGATAATGTCAGCCATCCTGCCCGGTTCCTCAATGTCGGCTACCATTACTAAAGTCTCGGGTGGAATTTTTTTACTCAGCTTAATATACTGCTCAAACTGATACGTCACGCTGCGCATCAATGCTTCGACTTCAATACTCTTTGTAGTATCCTCCGGAACTTCTTCTGCGTGCACTTTAAAGAAGGGGTCGGCTTCCACAAAGTCGCGCACATAAGCGCGTGACAAGCCTTCAACCAACACCCTGATGGTGCCACCAGGCAATTTAAGCATCTGCTTAATTTGCGCGATGGTACCCATGGAATAAATATCCTCCGGTGCCGGTTCGTCAACTCTGGCCTCTTTCTGGGTAACCAACAGGATTTTATTATCATCCACCATAGCCTGCTCCAATGCGTTAACCGAGCGTTCACGACCAACATCTAAGTGCAGAACCATATTGGGAAATACCAGTATTCCTCGCAGTGGCAGTAACGGTAGAATTTTTGTTTTTTCAGCCACACGTCTACCCTCCATTCCTCAAATCAATTCACCAGCCAAACTACTTATTCGCCCAACATCAAGGATTTTCCTTTTTCTGCTCAAAATCTTGCACTTTCCGGGAAATCAGACAAAAATCTCAACTTAGACAAGGCTGGCAGTTTATAACGGTGATGCGGTCAGCTTCCTTGCGTGATTCTTTATCAACGGCCACTTTGCTGCTCTGCTGAGAGCGGAGCAGCTTCAAAAAGTAGAGCCCGATGACAATAGCAAAAAAAAATCTGAATCACACCTATAAGCGGTGTTATATTTGACATTTTTTTCCCCCCTACAAGCATTGCTGCATTTAGTATATCCTAAGGGAAAGAAGAAAAACGTCGCAAATTTTCTTTAAAAAAATATGTCTACAAGGAAAACGCTTCGAGCTTTTTAACATAAGACGCGTTTTTCTTGTTCTTTAGGGGACGGCGCCCCTTCGACGGGTCGTT